>JAQVRW010000272.1 GCA_028700875.1 Candidatus Zixiibacteriota bacterium
GTGGTCGTGTCAACCGACCGGTACGGGTGAAGCTTGGATATGAGCAACATTCGTACAAATTAAATTGTGGAGAATCGTGTAACAACGGTCTCTACAAGCCACCGGTTTCAACCGGTGGTAGTTGACCTCAACCACCTTGTTAATGCCATGACGATAATATCCGTAAAATCAAGACGCCGGCGATGACCACGAAGCCGAGCGCGATCATGCCGAACGCACTGTTCACCTGCGGCGCAATATCGATCCCCGTGGTGACCCCGGCCGACGCGGCCTGGACGCATCCGGCCCCCACCGCCACCAGTATCACTCCTGTTGGTATTCGCGACGTCATCCTACATCAGTATATAAGGATAGCGTTGTCACCCTATATAATTCTTGCACCGGTCTCTGTCAAGTGTCGTGCGTTCCCGAATCGCCCGAAGAATTGGCCCTCCATCCCGGTGAAAGATACATTTATATATGAATGGTAACAAAATGTAATATTGGTTGTGTGAAAATATCGTATGTCTGCACGCTGCATCGCCTCGTCACCATCACCCTGCACATCACACCTCACCTGTCGCACCAGAACCCTCTATCGGGCAGCACACAACCAATCTTTTTATATTTTGACGCTGTATAATTGCGTATGCCAGAGATCTTGATCCTTGAAAACGGCGAACCCTGTCATGCCACGGAATTGACGCTCATCCTGACCGACGACGTGGTCGCCGAGATCCAGCGACTCGCGGACGGCGGCGATGAGGTGGCCGACCTGCTCTGGACCGCGATCTTACTCGACCGGGAGCCGGCTGCGTGACTGCGAAGAAACGCCGGGTGGCCAACACCGTGGGGTCCCGGAAAGGCAAGTCACGCCGGTTGCAGAACGAGGTTTGTCGGCTGGTCCGGGCCGCGACCGGGCTGGAAGATGCCGATATCACCCCCACTCCTATGGGAGTGAACGGGATCGATCTCCAACTCTCGACCGTCGCCCGATCGAAATTCCCGTTCGGCGTCGAGTGCAAGAACAAAGAACAGATCACGATCTGGTCGGAGATGTGGCAGTGTATCACGAACGCCGATCTGGAGTCATTGATCCCCCTCCTGGTGTTTACGCGGAACTACGAGCGGTGCATCTATACTGCGCTCCCCACCGACCAGTTTTTCGATTTAATCCCGGACGGGGGAGAGATTGATGCGATGGTGGTGGAAAAGAGCAGGATCAACATCTGGGATCTGGTGAGCACCCTGAACGAACTGCATGAAGGCGTCCCGGTCATCCATCTCGTCAGGAACGACGAACGGTATACGGTGCTCCGATTTATCGATTTGTTGGAAATGGTTACCCCCAGGGTTGGGGGCGGCACATCGGAGGTTGAATGAAGAATGGACACGCTACTCTTATATCATTTTTCTAGATAAAGGTTGCGGTACCAGAACAGATATAGGAGGATGGGGCTCAAATCTCGGTTATCATCGCCTAACGGCTCAGACCGGAATTTTCATCGCCCCAAATGCTTGCTAACGGCGCCCATGATCGGTTGGCTGGCTTACCGGTTTCCCCAGGCGATTCGCCAGTTTTTCCTGGCATATCATTGGTTGGTGGTAATGAGATATATAGGTTTCGGACCGCGTCATACGCCCTGTCATTTTTTATATTTTCGCTCATACTCAGCAATTCTTGCCTTGTCCCGGGCGGCCCGGAGGTATTTCTTCAGGAACGCCACGATGATCCGGGTGATCACTGCGTTCGGCACCCGTTTCTTTGTCTCATACCCCGCGTTCTGCAGAAAGTCCGCGGCCGCCGACGGCGGGAGGTGGACGGCGATCGGGTCCTCGTTCCCGCACTTGGCGCACCGGGGCCGTTTGGGTCCGACCACGCCGTCCGAATACCCGCATGCGAAGCAGGCGTAGACCCAGTAGGTGACCAACCATCGGGGTGGAAGGTATTCGTTTTTCGGGTCCCGGTGCTTGTGCATATAGCACCGGTAATCTTCTTTCTGCACCGCAAGTGCATGCAGTTTCGGGTTTCGCAGGTTCAGCGTTGCGCCATACTCATGTACAATGTCCCGGAACTTCCGGCTCCGGTGCGGGTGCGACGTAAACATCTGGTCGTCCACAAACTGTTTCGCGTGCGCCAGTTCATGCACAATGACGCCCCGAACACCTTCCGACGTGATGTTCGGCAGGTTTGCCTTCACGAAGTCGATATCGTAATTGATGATGAAGAGAAAATCATACATCTTTCCCATTCCGTCGATCCGGTAAGACGGGATGGTCTCGGCCAGGGTATGGTCGGCATAGTTGGTGAACTGGACTCGGACCGGGACGCCGGGGATCATGGTTCGGGCATACGCGTGCGTGGTCTTCCGGATATACCGTTGCCCCTCCTCCAGCGAGATCATTTTTTGCCCGCCTTCTTCTTGGCGGCCGCCGGACGGCACGCCCGCTGCATGAACCGGGGATCGTTCAGCAATGTCATCAGTCTTCGTTTCTGCTCGCCCGTCAGATACTTTTTTAACAGGGCGACCATGGACCGGACCGACCGTTCGACGTTCAGATGCCCGGTCTGCTGGATCTGCCGCTCCCCGGCCATGTTCAACCGGGCCGCGTCGTCGACCGTCAGTTTTGCCGCGATCACCTGTTTGTTGGGACAGACTTCACAGACTGGTCTACGGGCCCGCCGGTTCGTGATGTAAGCGTCGACGAACCCGCAGACGGGACAGACATAGACCCAGTAGTTTGCCAGCCAGGCCGGTGCCACGTCGTAGGGGTTGGAATCGTGTCCGAGATCGTCGTCGAACGCCCCGATGGCAACATCGGGTTTCATCGCGCTCTGGACGGCCCGTGGGGTGCCCCCCATATGGGTCTTTAGATGCTTCTTGAAATCGGGGTCCGTGTGGGGCGCCTTGTTGTATCCGGCAAAATCGTCGATGAAGTGCCGGGCGTGCGCCAGTTCATGCACCACCACGCCCGTTACCCCTTTACTCTGCAGATTCTTCTTGTTGGCGTCGATGAACGACGTATTGTAGACGATCTTGAACCGGTGATCGTAATGGTTGCCATTCGGGTCGATCCGGTAGTACGGGGTGGTCATGGCATCAATCGTGTTCGCGAGTTCCCGGAACTCGATCTCGATCGGCTGGTGCAATCCCATCTGTTTCGCATAGTTCCTGGTCTTCTGTTCGATATGTCGTTTTGCTGCCGGTAAGGTTCCCATCGTATCACCACACTCTTTTGTAACGTTTGTCAGGCGACATAAAAAAGGTTTGGCGGGGATCGGCGCCCGTCAGAGGCTTATACAATTATCGAAACAAAATCCCGGGTTCCGTTCGTCGGGATACCCATACGGGTTACACAGAACCCGGGTCGACTCCAGTGTATAGTCGCACGAAGCGTGGACGTGGCCATGAATCCAGAGGGCAGGCGATGCCGACTGGATGATGTGTTCACCGATCGGGGCGATGAAGAACCGGTTGAGCGAAGATCCCATGAATTCTGGCGATACACTCTGCATCGAGGGGGCGTGGTGGGTGAGGACGACCGATTCCGGGGTCACGCGGTCAGCGAGGTACGCGGCCGCTTTTGCATGTTCCTGATACACCCAGGGGACGAATGACGGAATAGCGTAGAAATCGGTGATCTCCTGCTGGTACAGGAGGTTGGTGGTGTCGTACGGGAACCAGAAGGTGGTGCCTACAAACGGTACCCCATCGATCGTTACGGCACCGTTGTTCAGCCAGTGAAAGTTCGGCATCTTCCGGGTGACCGATGCCATCTGGTGCCGGAATCCTGAGATGTGGTTGGCATACAGTTCATGGTTCCCGTGCACATACACGACATGGTCGTACTTCGTGCACAGTTCTGCCAATATTTGGACGACCGTCTTCTTCGTCCCCAGATCCCCGGCGACCACGAGGATATCGGCGTCCGCAAGATCGGCGACGAACCCGGCCCCCCGGTCGGCATGCATTTCAGTATGGGCGTCGCTGATCACCAGCATCTTCATGCTATTCAAATGGGTTTTTGATATGATAACCGTTGCGGTGCAAAAAAAGTTACCATATCGTTTTCTGATGAAGGTTATGGTAAGTCACCCCAATTTGCACAACCTTTATATCGATTGACAGCCGATCCGTGATCATGCTCTGCAACTTCGGGGGGTTCGTGCCGCTCAGCACCGTCGACTGGCGCGGGCGATCGGTCGCGGTGATCTTCTTCCGGGGCTGCCCGGCCCGGTGTTTCTATTGCCACAACCCGGCGATCGCGACCGGGATCGATCAACACCCGATTGCGACGATCCTGGATCACGTTCGAGAGGCCCGTCCATTCATCTCCGGGGTCGTCATCTCCGGTGGGGAAGCGACTGCTCAACCGGATGCGCTTATGCAGCTGTGTCGGGAGTGCCGGGAACTGGGGTTGGCGACCGGGATCCATACCAACGGGATGTTCCCGGAAACGGTGCACCGGTTGATCGACCGGGACCTGATTGACCATATCGCGCTCGACCTCAAGACGACATGGGACCGGTATCCGGCGATGACCGGGATGGATCCGGGCCCGGTGCAGGCCACGCTTGCCCGCTGTATCGACGCATACCAGTCCGGCTATCTCAAAGAGTGTGAGGCCGTTACCACCCTGTTCCGGGGGTATGAGGCGGATGTCCAAACTATCGCAACATGTCTGCCCGACGACCTGCCGTACGTAGTCCAGCAGGGGGTGTGTCGCAGGATCCGGCCGCTCACGGCCGCCGAGATCGAGCAAGCGGTGGCCC
>JAQVRW010000273.1 GCA_028700875.1 Candidatus Zixiibacteriota bacterium
CGCGGGAACGGCGGAACTGATCAAGGTCGGGTTTTTGGTTTCAGAGACCTTCCTGGGAGCGGTCCTCAGCATGCCGCCGCAATATGACGATCGCGGCCGGGGGAAATGGAAAGCCTTGATGGAAGGGGCGATTCTGTTCAAATCGGAAATCGTTGCCCACGACCCGTTTGACCGCCAGCTTCGAAGGGTGCTCAACTTTGGGCACACCTTCGCCCATGCCGTGGAAACGGCCGAGGGGTATCGCCGGTATCACCATGGTGAGGCGGTGTTAGCCGGAATGGCGGCGGCGTTGTTTCTTTCGCATGCGATGGGCCATCTGAGCAAGAAACGGCTGGTTGAGTACCTGCAATACATCAACGGCCCTGTCACCGGTCTGAAGCCTCTCTCCAAACCTACAACAGCGTACTTGGCCCCGATGAAATTCGACAAGAAAAATTCCGGGGATTATCCGACGTTCGTTTTGCTGGAAGCTATCGGCCGGCCGCTGTTGTGCTCGGCGCCATCGGAACGGGACATTCGCGATGCGATCATACGTATGAAAGATTTCGTCAATACTGGGGGGAAGATATGAAGACGATTCTTTTGATCAACGGCCCTAATCTCAATCTGCTGGGAAGCCGCGAGCCGGAGATCTATGGCCGGACGACTTTGAAGGAAATCGAGACGATGGTGGCGGAACGGGGGAAAGGCTGGGGTCTTTCGGTGAAACCGTTCCAAAGCAATCATGAGGGCGCGCTTGTCGATTTCATCCAGGCCGAGCAGAAGACCGCGTTGGGAATCATCATAAACCCCGGCGCGTTCACTCACTATGCGTATTCCCTGCGCGACTGTCTGGCCGGGGTTGCCTGTCCGGTGATCGAACTTCATATTTCGAATATTTACAAGCGGGAAGAATGGCGCCGTAAATCGGTGTTGACCGAAGTCTGCACCGGTTTAATCAGTGGTCTGGGGGTTGAGGGATACCTGTTGGCTCTGGAGTATTTCCGTGAAAAATAATGGTGTCATCCGTCTGGTGTCGTTGATCTTCGTGCTCGCGGTCGTTGTCTTCGGCGGCTGTCGAAAGGTGACGGTCACCCAGGAAGAGATTCGGGCTTTTATCGAGGACTATGAACAATCGGCCGAGTTTTTGGATCGCCAGGAGGCTTCGAATCGGTGGCAATTCGTCGTCACCGGATACTCGGATTCCTTGGAACATTACCGCGACCTGGCGGCGGCGTTTGCCACTCGGATCGAGTGGTATTCGCAAAGCCAAAAGTATGCGGGACTGATCGAAGACAAGAATCTTCTCGCCAAACTGGAGTTGATTCGTCGGCGGTCGATCCGCGGCATCATCGATCGAAGTCCGGCGGTGGCGCGGTTAATGGATTCTCTAACCGCCGTTTTCAGACAATTTCAACCGGTCTTCGAAAGTAAACCGGACACGGTCGCACGACTGGAGCAGGTTCTCGCTTCCGACTCCAATCGCTTTCGGCGACAGGATGCCTGGATGGCATTAGCTGCCCTCGGTGAGCAAACGGCCGGCGGGGTTACCCAGTTGATGAAGTTGCGCAATCGGGCGGCGGCCCGGATCGGTTTCAATTCCTACTATGACCTTATGCTGTCGGCCGACGGCCTCGACAAATCGGAATATCTGGGATGGCTTCGGGAATGGGATCGGCTGTCGGCGGAACCGTATCGCCGGGCTTTGGATTCCGTGGCGCGTGATCTGGGGGGCGAAAACCTCCGGCCGTGGGATATCGATTTTGCGCGCGGCAACCTGAACCCCGTGGAGTATTACCCTGTCGAACAACAAGTCCCGCGCCTGAAAAGCACACTCATGGGAATCGGTTTCAACCTGGACAAGTGGCCCATCTATTTCGCCAATGGGGCAATTCCAGCCGAAGATCCATCCGGTGGAGTCATCAAGGTCCATATCCCCGATGATATCCGGGTGGCGACTGCGCTGGCAGCCGGGCCGGAACCTCTCGGAAAGCTCTTATCGCAAGCCGGGAGAGCGCTATATGCTGCTCATATAAATCAAAACGACTTCCTGCTGGCCCAACCTCCGGCGCCCTGCTTCGAGTGGGGAATGGGGAAGATGATGAAGGGGTTGGCGGCGCTGGACGCATGGAAGTTGAAATACGCCGCAATTCCGGAACCGACCATCATTGAAGCGGCGGCCCGTCGTCGGTTCATGCTACTACATGATTTGCGCCTGATGCTGGTGCACCTTTCGTTTGAATACGAAATGTACAAGAACCCGACCAATGACCTGCATCAGGTGTATCGGGAGTTGTTTGAACGATACATGATGTTTCCCTATCCGGAAAAAGTCAAGGACTGGGCGGTTCAATTGGACTATATCGTCAATCCGGTGGGAATGCAAAACCGTCTGGTGGGAGCCGGGATCGCGGCGCAGGTCTACCATTACCTCATGGAAAAGAATGGGGCGGTTCTTGATCAACCGCAGACGGGAGAGTTTCTGGCCAACAGTCTATGGCGGTCCGGCGGAGCGCAAACCTGGCAGGATTTGCTTCTGCAGGTTACGGGCGAGAAGTTCAATCCCCGGTACCTCATGGAATACCCGGGCCTTTGATCGCAGGAAACAATCGCCTATATTGCCGGGGGGGCGATGACGGCCCCCCCTTTTTTATTATGAATGTGAAACCGACGACATATACCGAAGGCTCGATTCTCAATGCCGTCTGGCGTCTGGCTTGGCCCGCCGTAACCTCGATGTTTTTCGAAACGTTCTTGTCGATCACGGATGCCTTCTGGGTCGGCAAGCTGGGGGCTTCCGAGATGGCCGCGGTGACCTCCAGCATGTTTCCCATCTGGACCATCTTTTCTCTGCTGACCATCATCCCCGTCGGCGTCGTGGCAATAATCTCCCGCGCGGTCGGCGCCGGCGCGGTCGAGGATGTCAACCGGACCGCCCGGCAGAGCCTCATATTCGCCGTCCTGGCCGCGGTCATATTCAGCATCGCCGGATATTTTATGACTCCTTTGCTGTTCCGGATCATGCATACCGACGCCTACGTCACCCGGATGGGGATCGGGTACATGCGCATCTTCTTCGTGGGCATCATCTTTTTCTTCCTGAACGATACGCTTTCCGGAATCTTCCGGGCCGCCGGGGATACCAAGGCCCATCTGATTGCCTCATCGACCGCAGTCGCGGTCAATATCGTACTGGACCCTCTGCTGATCTTCGGCATCGGGCCTTTTCCGAGGTGGGGCGTGGCCGGCGCCTCCGTGGCCACCGATATCGCCGCCGTCTGCGCGACCGCGGTATTTGTCACCATGATTCTGCGGGGTCGATTGAAATATCCTCTGGGTTTTCGTCGTCATGACCGACTCGATTTCAAACTGGCCGGAACGATTGTTAAGATCGGTTTTCCGACGGCCATATCGGGAACCACCTTCTCGATCGTTTACATTTTCATCAATCGGATCGTGGCCGAATTCGGAACCAAATCGATTGCCGCCCTGATGATCGGCCACCGTATGGAATCGCTGTCATACCTGACATCGACCGGGTTTTATATGGCCGCCTCGACTCTCGTCGGGCAGAATCTGGGGGCGGCCAAAACCCGTCGGGCGGAAAAATCGGCCTGGACGGCAGTCGGCATTGCCGTCGCGGTGACCACGTTCGCCGCCGCCATGTTCCTGCTTTTCCCACACGCGTTGGCCGCGTTTTTCATCAACGACCCGGAAGTCATCGCTATCGCCGTGGAGTATTTGCGGATAATAGCGTTGTCGCAAATGTTCATGGCCGTGGAGATTGTCCTGGAAGGGGCCTTTGCCGGCGCCGGCAACACCATACCGCCGATGGCGATTTCCCTGCCCGGATCGATTGCCAGGCTGCCGTTGGCGTATTATCTTTGTTTCACCCTCAGCATGGGGATCACCGGGGTGTGGTGGGCGCTGACCATCACCACCTGGGCCAAGGCGATCGCCGCGATCATATGGTTCCGCCGCGGAGAGTGGAAGAAGACGGGATTGATCGCGAATTGACAGCGAGGGTCGTTTTGGATATTTGCGGGTATAAAACGATACGAACGTCTGATGGAAAGGAAATGACCGTGGAACAGTATGTGCGATGCGCGCTTTCGGGCGTGGAGTTGTTCGGGCGACTCGACGGGACCCGCATTGAGATTCTGGACGGCCCGTATTATGAACGGGTTCGCCCGACCGGACGGTTCGTCGATATCGATCAAGTGAAACTCCTGTGTCCGGTGGCGTCGTCCAAGATTATCCTCGTGGGATTGAATTACCGCAAACATGTCCAGCATTCTCAGTCGGCAACCGAGACGCCGGCCAATCCGGTGCTGTTTCTCAAACCATCGACCGCTCTTTTGGAACCGAACGGCAACATCATCTACCCCGAAGGTGTGGATCGTGTCGACTACGAGGCCGAGTTGGGCGTGGTCATCGGTGGCAAGGGACATTGTATCCCTGTGGACCGGGCCGATGATTACATCTTTGGCTATACCTGCGTGAACGACGTCACCGCCCGCAAGATTCAGAAACTGGACGGCCAATGGACTCGCGGCAAGGGGTTCGATACCTTCTGTCCGGTCGGGCCGTATGTCGTTCGGGGTATCGATGCTTCCGATCTGTCGGTCGAGGCCTATTTGAACGGCCAACGGAAACAGTATGGACGAACCTCCGAGCTGATTTTCAGGGTATATAGCCGCTATCACCTCAGTAGCCGGAAGACGTGGTTTGGGCCTGAATGCCGCTTATTCTTCTACAAAACGTTTTCAGAT
>JAQVRW010000274.1 GCA_028700875.1 Candidatus Zixiibacteriota bacterium
GCATACACCACTCCGGTCGTCCCTATGCCCAGGGGCGACCAATTGACATCATCGAGCCTATCGGCCGGCGCCTGAGGCGAGAAACCGGTGATCGGTTCACGGCCGGGATCGCTCTGTGCCTGGACGGTCTCATAAACCGTTGATAAAGTCAGAAAGCACAAAGCCAAGGTCAGTATCCGACGTATCATGGGATAACCCTCCTGACAGGATTCCGCAATACGGCTGAAGCAAGCATGCATTCCCTTGTGTGCGTCATGCGTTTGGGCTTGCAGGTAAGATTCTCACCGGAAATATACCCAACGCCCCGGATTCTACCAAGCGATTTTGGGACACAAACGATTGCGGACGCCAAAAAAGCCCCATCCGGGGCCTTTTCGACAGCACGTCGCTTTTAAGCGGTTCGCGGGAGGCGCATAATAGAAGGATCGCGATAGCTTGATTATTCCGATTTCAACCCGTCCAGAAGCTTTTGCGCTTCTTCCTGAAACGGCGAGGTCAATCCGCCGGCCAAGGCAGCTTCCAGTTGTTTTTTCGCCTCCTCCTGATCTTCCATCAAACAAAACGCTTTCCCTATGTAGAACCGAAACACGGGGTCATTGGGAAACAGGGTCAACCCCTGGGCGAACTGCGCTTTCGCCACCTGATATTTCTTTTGAGCCAGGTAAATGCAGCCGAGAAGCTCATACCCGCGCCGGTCTTTGGGGAAGTAGTTGAGGCCCGCCGTCCCTATCCTCGCGGCCCGAATCAGGCTGTCACCCCGGTTCAGCAGGTTCTCGGCGACATAATAGTAGGCCCACGGCGACCGGACCTGCCAAACAATCGCCTTGTTGAAACAGGCCATGGCCGAATCGTCTTGCTTCTTTTTCCGGAAGTACAGCCCCTTCAACTCATAAGCCAGGGCAAATGCGCTGTCCTGGGCCTGACATTTTCCGATGCTTTCCTCGACCGAGGCGAGATTGCCGTGGTCGAAGTCGAACTTCGCCAATAGATAATACCCGGCTGCGTCTTCGGGGTACGTCTCGACATGGCGCGACAATATCGCGCGCGCGGTCTCATCCTTTCCCTGGGCGGAGTTAAGCGATACCAGGATCGTGTCATAGGGCAGAAATCCCGGGGCCAAATGGTACAGTTTCTCCGCGAACGGGGTCGCTTGCGCATCCTCCCTGACGCCACGATACAGAGCCACGAAGGCCTCGTTCACTCGACGGCTGTTTTGCAGCCTCATCGGCAATGCGGCCGCCAGGCTGTCGGCCCGACGCGGCTGTTTGCCTCTCTGATAGGCTTCGATAAGACCCAAATAGCTGCTTTCCTGTGGATACGGGAATTGAAGCAACCGTTCATAACACCGGGCCGCTTGGTCGAATTTCGAGCTGTGCATGAAATACGGCGCCGCCCAGCTCATCCAAATTTCATCCTGCATTTTCCCGGCCACCCGATTATCGACCAAAGCTTTGGCCGAATCCGCCGCATCCGGGAAAAGGCGCATGCTTTCCGCCAAATAGAAGTCATAGTCGGGGTCCCCGGCCAAAGCGGCGCCTTCGGCTACCATCTCCTTGAGCCCCATGGCGTCGTTGTTTTCCGCGAGGTTGGTCATCATCTTGCGGAAAAGGATGCGCATATAGTCATCGGGGTACTGAAGATTGGCCGCCCAAATATACGCGTTCTGGTAGTCGATCGACGCCGTCGGGCCTTCGCCGAATTCTGTCAGAAAATCGCCGTGTTTTTCCAGGCAGATTGGTGAATTGGCCATTTCGATGTACTTATAGAAAAGCGTGTCGGCCGCCAAGGTCCGACCGGCGATTTTGCTGATATAGGCATCCAGAATCCAGGCCTGCCCGTATCCTTTGGTATTCTTCAGCAGCTCGTCGGCCACGGTTTGGGCTTCCTGAAGGCGCCGCGTGTCAACCAGGTACATCCCCAGTTTCGCCTTCACCCCGGCATCGTCTGTATCCAAACCGGCAGCGGCCTGAAAGCAGGCGATACCCGAGTCGGTCATATTCAGATATTGGAAGAGCTCGGCTCGTTGAACGTACTGGTTGGCGGTGGAGAAACGTTTGCCGGCCATCTGCGCCAATCCCGATTCGACCCGTCCGGCATGGATATCGACGGCGGCCTTGTATACGGCGATGGTCGCCGGATCCGAACCTAATGTGGCGGCCTGCTCGATCCAGACGAGAGCGCTGTCGAAATGATGCTCGAGGATATCGATCTCGGCCATCGCCAGACATGGGTCGGCGTCTTTGGGCAGACGCGACACATAAATTCTGGCCATCCTCCGGGCGTTGGGGAGGTAGTCCAAATCGATCGCCAGCCAGGTGAAGGCCTTGATCGCCGGCAGGAAGCCATTGGCTTTGGGGGCCGCCAGGGAATAGTCAAACAAGGCATCCCATTCGTACCCCTGGTATTGCCGGATCAACCCCCGGCCGTAAAGCGCTTCAGGGGAAAGCGAATCCTTTGCCATCACGTCTTTTAGCAGTTCCTGAGCGGCATCGACCCGGCCCGTTCGGCATAATTTTTGGGCGTCGGCCAGTTTATCGTCGACCTCGCCGCCATATGCCGTCACAGCCAAGCCAAAGACCAGTAACCAAATCCAAGGGCATCTCTTCATTGCCTTCTCCCTGTAAGTTCCAACCAGACTATCGATTCTTGTACATTCGATAACGCTTTCGAGCTCACGAAATTTAACGCTTTTTCGCCGGAAAGCAAATAGTATGCGGGAGACCAAAAAGTAGTTGATAATCGCTTTAGTTTCGCTGTACTTATGATTGATGGCGATCTTGCGGGCTGAGAAGCTGGTTATGGTTTACAGTCGCCGGGAAGTGGTCAGCGGCGTCTCGATTGAGGTCAATCCGGCCGAAATCGTGGGGTTGCTGGGACCGAACGGAGCCGGTAAAACAACGACCTTTTACATGATGATGGGGTTTATCAAACCGGTCACGGGCGAGGTCTATCTTGGGGATGACCGCCTGACGCATTTGCCGATGTACCGGCGGGCCCGCAAAGGGATCGGATACCTGTCCCAGGAAAACTCGGTCTTCCGCAAATTGTCGGTCGAGGACAACCTGCGGGCCGTTCTTGAACTTCAAAACCTGACCCGCAAAGAACGCAACGCCCGGCTGGAATCGCTTCTGGCTGAACTTGATATCACCCACTTGCGGCGGTCAAAAGCGTATATGTTATCGGGGGGGGAACGACGGCGGCTGGAAATCACCAGGGCGTTAGCCTCGGAACCGAAATACATGCTCCTGGATGAACCGTTTGCCGGAATCGATCCGATTGCCGTGGAGGACATTCAGAAAATCATCGTCAGGCTGAGGGAAAAAGGGCTAGGCATTCTAATCACCGATCACAACGTGCGCGAGACCCTCTCGATATGTCATCGGGCCTATATCATGTGCGAGGGCAAAATATTGACGTCGGGGTCATCGGAGTTTTTGGTCAATGATTCGGAGGCGCGCAAGATCTATTTGGGGGAAAAGTTTCGTTTGAACTGACTTGCCGACTGTCCATAATTTGCACTCGGGATTATGTTTGGGCAAAACTGGTCGATATATAAGATGAGGGTATGATTTGATATTCTAAACCGTTATTTAGCAATGAGTTAATCGATGAAACTGGGATTACAGCTAAGACTTAAGCAGACTCTGGCGCCGCAACTGATTCAATCGCTGAAGATGCTTCAGATGCCGATTCTGAAGCTCGAGCAGACTTTGCGTCATGAACTGGCCACCAATCCTCTCCTGGAGGAAATCGAAGAACAGGAAACCGATCAGCGCGAGGCAGAACCCGAGTTCGACGTTGCCAAAGAACCGGAACCGGCTGCGGAACAGGTCGATCCTCAGTTAAGCAAAGTCGACTGGGAAAATTATCTCAACGATGATGATTACTCCTATCGCGTCCGGGAGGTCAAGGAACAGCACGAAGACACGTTTCTGAGCACCGCCTCGGCCGAAAAGACCCTGTACGACCATCTCCATGAACAATTGTCTTTCCTGCGACTCTCGGAAGACGAGCACCAGATCGGCGAATTCATTCTGGGCAATATCGACAATACGGGATACCTGGTGGTATCCTCGGCCGAGATGGCCGAGGAACTGGAAGTTCCGGTGGAGAAGATCGACAAGGTCCTGGAATTAATCAGGAAATTCGATCCTTCGGGGGTCGGCTCCCGCAACCTTCGCGAATCGTTGATGACCCAGCTTAAAGACCGGGGTCTGGAGCATTCCCTGGCCTATCAGATCGTGGAAAATCACCTGTACGACCTGGAGAAGAAATCGATTCATCAGATTGCCCGGCTGATGGGGATTCCGTTCGAGAAGGCCCAGGCGGCCCTCGATATCATCAAGACGCTTTCCCCGACGCCCGCTCACGGCCGTTTCGAAGGCGGCGCCGCCCCGATACTCCCGGACCTGATCGTGGAGCGGGTGGGCGAGGAGTATCTCGTTTTCCACAACGACCGGAGCATCCCCCATCTGCGGATAAATCCCTCCTATCGGTCGCTGCTGCGGCGGGGGAATACCTCCACGGCCGACACGAAAAAGTATATCAGCCAGAAGCTGGAACAGGCCCGCTGGCTGATTAACTCCGTCAATCAGCGACGCAACACCATGGTCAAGGTCATGCAAAATGCAAAGAAACAAACAACCAAGCTGTAAAACTTGCGTTGAACAAAGTAGATTTTATAGAGGAGGCGCAATAAATGCTCATTGCAGTAATAGTTATTTTATTAACCGTCTTCATAC
>JAQVRW010000275.1 GCA_028700875.1 Candidatus Zixiibacteriota bacterium
CTCGGGCCGGGGGTTTTCTCTTTTATGGAAGGCCTTCATCGCCCCGGAATAAGGCCGATTTTGCCATGAAGAAACAGCGTCCTGCAAGTATGATTTGGGCGTTCTTTCTGGCTCTATCGTTGACCGGCGCGGCCGGTTGCGGCGACAGGGTTCCGCCAGACACGACCTTCGCCCAGGCCCGTAAAGAGATGGTCGAAAGCCAACTCAAGGGTCGGGATATCACCGACAAACGGGTCCTGGCGGCCATGGAAAAGGTCGAACGGCACCGTTTTGTCCCGGTCGATGAACAATCCGCCGCGTACGAGGATCATCCGCTGCCGATCGGCGAAGGCCAGACTATTTCTCAGCCATATATCGTGGCCCTGATGACCCAGTTGTTAAGACTCAAGGGAAACGAGAAGGTGCTGGAAATCGGTACCGGGTCGGGGTATCAGGCGGCGGTGCTGGCGGAGTTGGCCGGGGAAGTGTACACCATCGAGATCATCGAGCCGCTTGGCAAGGCCGCCGAAGTCCGGTTGAAGGAAATGGGATACATCAATGTTTCCGTTCGTATCGGTGATGGATATCTGGGCTGGCCCGAAAAGGCGCCGTTCGATGGCATCATCGTCACCTGCGCCCCCGACAAAATCCCTCAGCCGTTGATCGACCAGTTGGCCGATGGCGGCCGGATGGTCATACCGGTGGGAACGTACGCGCAGGAATTGGTACTGGTCGAGAAAAAGGCGGGGAAGATAACTCGCAAAAACGTCATCCCGGTGGTATTCGTGCCGATGACCGGCGAGGGTGTCAAACGGAAATGATTCACCAGTTCCTTCGTCGACCTCGATGGTTCGTCCGAGGACAAGCCCGGTGGGGGTACGGAGATCGCCTGTGCCGCGCCCATTAAATCCCCGCCGATTTGTGATTTATGTCGTATGATTATATGACAAGGTATCAATGAGGGGAGCTATATATGCCAAAAAAAATGGCGCATTCTGATCGTATCAAAAGAGATACGCTTCGCCGGCTCAAACGGGCGACCGGGCAACTGACTAGCGTTATCCGAATGCTCGAAAATGATCGCAATTATACGGATATCCTGACTCAGCTGGCGGCGGTCCGGGGGGCGGTGACTCAGGTCGGCGTCATCATCACTCAGGAACATCTTCGATTCAGCACCCAGGGGGTCACCGGCAAGCGCAAAAAGGAAATGGATGCGCTCAACCGGGTCCTGATAAAGTTCGTCAGCTGCAAATAAGCGGTACATTTGTTAGTCATGTTCGCTCGGCAAACCCAATGGCATGTCGTCGCGTCTATATGTGCGCCCGCCAGCGGCATCGGGGAACAAAATCCGATCCCCTCTGTTTATTATCGACGATAGTCGCCGAGGGCGGCGGCCGTCCGGAAGGGCATGATCATTGTCGTCATGCCGTGATCAATGACAACGGATGAACAGGGAAACCAAGGAGAATTGACCATGGTGAAAATCAATGCGCCGGCGCCGATGTTTGCGGCCGATGCCTATCATAATGGCGAGGTGAAAAAGGTGTCGTTGACCGACTACAAGGGGAAATGGGTAATCCTTTTCTTCTATCCGGCCGATTTTACCTTCGTTTGTCCCACCGAGTTGGGGGATCTGGCCGATCATTACGAGCAGTTCAAGGCGGAAGGGGCCGAAGTGCTGTCGGTGTCGACCGACACCCATTTCGTTCACAAGGCCTGGCACGATGCCACGCCGACGATCGGCAAGATCAAGTTTCCGATGCTGGCCGACCCGACCGGCCGGATGTCGCGGGATTTCGGCGTGTATATCGAATCCGACGGATTGGCCTTGCGGGGCACCTTTATTATCGACCCCGACGGCGTGGTCAAGACCGCGGAGATTCACGACAATTCGATTGGCCGTTCGACCGAAGAAACCCTGCGGAAACTTCAGGCGGCCAAATTCGTCCGGGAGCATGGGGGAGAGGTCTGCCCGATGAACTGGAAGCCGGGGGCCAAGACGCTTAAACCCGGTCTGGATCTGGTTGGTAAGATATAAGGAAGCGTCAATTGACTGATTTGGGCGTCCGCCGACAGGCGGGCATCCCCATTTTCGGGGTTTCGAATTCATTGGCGGATAGCCGAATACGGTTCGTAAGACCAAAAAATTAGCAACTATTGTCTTGACAGGACGATCAGGAGTTATATATTTCCATGCTTTTTTGATTTTAGGTGGAAACTAGTTTTTGGAGCATGTGATGAAAACATTCATACCCAAGGCGTCCGATTTTGACCGGAAATGGTACGTGGTTGACCTGAAGGGCGCTATCCTGGGCAGGGCGGCGATCCAGATTGCCGACGTTATCCGGGGCAAGTGCAAACCGACGTTTTCACCCCACGTCGATTGCGGCGATCACGTCATCGTCATCAATGCCCGGCACGTAACGGTTACCGGACGGAAGTCGTCCGACAAGAAATATTATCATTATACCGGTTATCCGGGCGGGTTGCGCGTCACCACGTTCAAGCAGATGAACGCCAAGTTTCCTGAACGAGTGGTGGAAAAAGCGATACGGGGGATGATTCCCCACACCCGGCTGGGCCGGCAGCAGTACAAGAAGCTGCATGTCTACGCCAACGATACGCATCCGCATCAGGCGCAGAAACCGGAACCGCTGAATCTGAAATAGGTGGGAAAAGGCGATGGAAGAGATTACGGAAAAGGTTGAGCCTGTCACGTTCGGCGCGACCGGCCGTCGCAAAGAGGCCGTATGCCATGTCACGCTCAAACCCGGCAAGGGAGATATCCAGATCAACGGTCTCCCCAAGGAAAAGTATTTGTGCCGGGAGGTTTTGATCCGGCTGATCGCGGAACCGTTGGAGGCAACGGATATGGTCACCCGGCTGGATATCATGGCTCGGGCCAGCGGTGGCGGAGTCAGCGGTCAGGCCGGCGCCATGCGGCTGGCGATCGCCCGCGCACTGATCAAATTGAATCCGGAGTTGAGATCCGCTTTGAAGAAAGGCGGTTTCTTGACTGTTGATGATCGCAAGGTGGAACGGAAGAAATACGGCCGCCCGAAAGCGCGGAAACGGTTCCAGTTCTCCAAGCGTTAAACGGCAGTATCGAATAATCACATTTCCGGACCTGAGCGGGGGTCCGCGGTCTGCGGCCCGCCGGGGATGATGGAAATGGAAGAGTAAAACCAGGAAGGTCCCATAATGATTGATCCGCGAATCAGGCAATTGCTCGAAGCCGGGGTCCATTTCGGACATCAGACCCGTCGCTGGAACCCCAAGATGAAACCGTTCATTTTCACCTCGCGCAATGGCATCTATATCATCGACCTCAAGAAGACTCTCGGCGCCATCGACGCCGCCAAGCGAAAGATCCAGGAAGTCGTCGCCAGCGGCCGGCCGATTCTGTTCGTCGGCACCAAGAAACAGGCGCAGGGCGTGATTAAGGAAGAGGCGGACCGGGTCGGCGGCTACTATGTCATCGAACGCTGGCTGGGCGGTATGTTGACCAACTTCCACACGATCAAGACAGGCATCAAGCGCCTGAAAGATATCGAGAAAATGCGCGAAGACGGGACGATCGAGAAGTACACCAAGAAAGAGATCATTTCCATCACCCGGCAGCAGACCAAACTGGAGAAGGTGCTGGGCGGCATCAAGGATATGAATCAATTGCCGGGACTGCTCTTCATCGTCGATTCCCGCAAGGAGAAGATCGCGGTGGCGGAAGCGTCCAAGCTGAAAATTCCGATCGTCGCCATCGTGGACACCAATTCCGATCCCGACCAGATCGATTTCCCGATCGCCGCCAATGACGACGCCATCAAGTCGATCCGGATCATCACTCGGGAACTGGCCGACGTCATCTATGCCGCGCGCCACGGCGCCACGCCGCAGGAATTGGCCGCCGGAATGGGGGCGCCGAGCCCGATTCCGCCGGCGGGAGCGCATCCGGTTACCGAAGATTTCGGAGACGAGCCGGCTGACGACCTCGAGATGAAAGCCTGAGTTGAGTAAGGAGAGTATGCACCATGGCTGAGATTACCGCGAAGATGGTCAAGGAACTGCGCGACCAGACCGGTGCCGGAATGATGAATTGCAAGAAGGCTCTGGCCGAAGCCGACGGGGACTTCGAGAAGGCGATCAAACACCTGCGCGAGCAGGGGATCGCATCGGCCGCCAAGAAGGCCGGACGCACCACCAGTGAAGGGATCATCTTTTCCTATATACATCCCGGGGACAAGCTCGGGGTGCTGGTCGAAATAAATTGCGAAACCGACTTCGTCGCCCGTACCGACGATTTCCGCACATTTGCCAAGGACGTCGCCATGCAGGTGGCCGCGGCCGACCCCAAGGTGGTCAGTCGGGAAGACGTATCGGCGGAGATGATCGCCGCGGAACGGGACGTCTATCAGAATCAGGCCAAGCTTGAGGGGAAGCCTGAAAAGATCATCGATAAGATCGTGGACGGGAAATTGGAGAAGTTCTATGCGGAATCCTGCCTGCTGGAGCAGGCCTTCGTCAAGGATACCGATCGCACGATCACCGATTTGTTGACCCAGACTATCGCCAAGATCGGGGAAAACATCAAGATTCGCCGTTTTATCCGTTTCCGCCTGGGGGATTGATCGATGGGGGATGTGCCCCACTATGGACGTGTGGTGATAAAACTGTGCGGGGAATGGCTGATGGGGTCGGGCCGTTATGGCCTCGACCCGGATGCCGTTAAACGCATCTGTCTCCAATTGACGCGACTCAA
>JAQVRW010000276.1 GCA_028700875.1 Candidatus Zixiibacteriota bacterium
CGGGACAGGCCTGAATGATTCTTTCCTCGCGCAGTTTCAACTCCGTCACCGGAATCGTGATCATGCGCCAAACCGGAATCTCGGCAAACTGACGCCCGTGGAGATACGACGCCAGCACCTGCATGGTGATGGCAAAAACCAGCTTGTCGCAACGAATGGTCCGGAACAGCGGATTCTTCTTGAGTTTGGCGATCGAATCCCGTTCCCCGGCGATCAATCCCGCCTGAGCGCCGCCCAGAAGTTTGTCGCCCGAGAAACAGGTTAAATCCGCACCCGCCCTGACGGACTCGACCACGGTCGGTTCACCGGTAATCGGCACACCTTCGGGAAATCCGAACAGGCCGGAGCCGATATCGTGAACCAGAATCAGATGACGTTCCCGGCACAGGTCCGATAGTTCTTTCAACGAGGTCTCTTCCACGAAACCGCTCTGGGAGAAATTGGAACGGTGAACCTTCAGCACCATGGCTGTTTTCCCGGTTACCGCCTGGCGGTAATCCTCGAGCGTCGTCCGATTGGTCGTTCCGATCTCCACCAACCGCACGCCGGACCGGGTCATGATATCGGGTATCCGAAACCCGCCGCCGATCTGAACCAGCTCACCCCGGGAGATGATCACTTCGCGCCGGTTGGCCAGGGTATTGAGGATGATGAACAGGGCCGCGGCATTGTTGTTGACCAGCGTTCCGCTTTCGGTCTCGCATAATGTCGCCAGCAGGTGCTCGATGACGGCTCCTCGGCGGCCGCGGTCACCCGGTCCGATATCGAACTCCAGATTGCTGTACCCGGTCGCGACCGCCATCGCCCGGCCCATCATCTCTTCCGATATCGGCGCCCGGCCGAGATTGGTATGGACGATTATCCCGGTGGCGTTGAGCACCGGCGTCAGGGCCAGGTTTTGAAGCCGGGTCAATTCGGATATGACCCCGCCCACGACGTCGTCGAGCGTGAGAGACGTTTCCCCGGACTGGAATCGTTCTTTGCTCCGCGCCGTCACCTCGCGCACCACATTCACCACCACGGGGCGGGTCAGGCTTTCCATGAACGGGGCCAAATCGGGATGTCCGGTGAGAACCTCGACCGCCGGGAAATCCCGCAGGGATCCCAGCGGCTGCGCTTTCTTATTCGCCATAGATCACTTCCATCACCACCCGGCCGACCGCTTCCAACGAGGCCGCCGAGCATTTATCGGGCGTATCCGCCGTGGTGTGCCAGTACGGGTAATCGAAATCGATAATATCGATCATGGGAATTCCCGCCCCCACCAGGGGAATATGGTCGTCTATCACTTCCGTGCCGACGCTGTCAACGAAGGCGGTCGCCCCCAGGCGCGCGGCCGTTTTCCAAACCTTGTCGTCGATTTCCCACGCATATCGTTCGGAGTATCCTTCGCGGTAAATCCGCAAGTCGCGATCGCCAATCATGTCCAGCAGTATCCCGTACCGGTATCTGTTCGGGGAGTGGGCCGCAAAATAGGTCGATCCCAGAAGATACTGGTCGAGCTTCCCCGAAGGACCATAGTCCTCGCCATCGAAGAACACCAGATCCACCCCGATACGCGGCGGATGGGTGGAGAGAAGCTCCATCAGATGCATTAACATGGCCGAACCCGAGGCGCCGTCATTAGCCCCCGGTATCGGCAGGTTCCGTCGGGTGGAATCGGGATCGCGGTCGGCCCTGGGGCGGCTGTCGTAATGAGCCGCGACCAAGACCCGATCGCGCTCGCCGGGATTGATGGAGACGATCCAGTTGGCCAGGGAGATCGTGTTGCCGGTCAGGTAATCGTTGTACGTGAACACTTGCGTGGTGCCGGCGATTCCCAAAGAATCGCACAGCCGCCGAAGCATCGTCTGAAACGCCTGCCAGCTTTCGGAGCCGGGCGTCCGCGGCCCCAATGCCACCTGTTGTTGGAGCAGCGTCAGGGCCCGATTTCCGTCAAACGCGGGCGGCCGATTGCCGCCGGAGCCGCATCCCGTCGCCGCCACGACCGCCACCGCACACATGATATATAAACATCGGGAGAAGACTCCATTCATGAGGTCAAGATATCCCCGGCGGTATGATTGTCAAACTGTTTTTGGCTTAAAAGTGCATCTCGATCCAGATACCCAGTTCCCGCGTATGGGTCCTGCGCCGCGTGCTGCTGTCATAGTTGTCCTGCCAGCGTGCGCTCAAACCTCCCTTGATCGTGCTGGAGAAGCTGTAGGAGGCCCCGGGTTGGATATTCAGGCTGGTTTTTTGCGAAAACGACTCGAGCCGGTAATCGTTTGTCGCCTCGCCGGCCTCATCGTCGGTCACGCGATAGGCCACGTTGAGCGTGAGCGACATGACCGATTCGAATTTGATCCGGCCGAAAAACGGCAACTTGATTCCCGAAGGATTGCGGAAGTTGTATGACCCGTCGAAGGAAAACCCCTTCGACGTGCTGCGAGTAATCCCGGCCAGTCCCCCCGTCGTTTCCGTGTACCGCGTCGTCGTGGTTGTGGACGTTTCGACTCGCGCGTTGGTGCGGATGGCTTTGGAAAGATTGATGGTGAATCCGAGCAACGGCGAGAACGCCTTTCGTTCCTGCTCTTGTGATTTGAAGCTGGCGCTCTTTCGCTGAGTATATTCGACGTTGCGGTTGAAACCCGACGACGGAGAAATGGCATTCATGAGCTTGCCGAACAGCCACAATCCCCTGATAGAGCGCAGATTGAAGGTCAGATCGGGCCAGGTTTCACTGACCCGATCCGTCGGATTATTGTCCAATGTCTCCTGTTTCGTACGCTCGTACCGGGCATCCACTCCGATCCCCGAAAACAGGGCCACGCCGGTGTTCGCGCCGAGCGTTTGCCCTCTGGAGTGGGATAAACGGACCACGCCGGTGGTACTGGTTGTTTGAGGCACTCCCGGATCGTTGGAGAAGCCAAATCGATAGGCGGCTTTCGCTTTCATCGCCAACCCCGGGTACGAGCTGCTCTCGGTGAGACCGTATTTCACCGTAACCGGTTTGATGGCATCGGTGATGTACCGAATTCCCTTGAGCGGGACCTTGATCAACATCGACATGGGGGATGGCCCCTTGGCGCTCTTCTTCAGTTTGCCGCCCCTATTGCTGCCGATCAGAGATTGATGCTTCAGCGTGAAAGTGAAATTGGTGCTGTTGCCCATGCTCGCGCTATGCGAAACAGAAGAGTCACTGCCCACCCGGTATTCATCGTTGTAACGCGCCGAATAGTCCATGCTTTGGGTGAGAAACTTGAATATGGTGGGCGAGTAGCCGAACCGGAACGTCTGGCCGTAACGCCGCTCCACGCCCAGACGGAACTTCTTGGGGTTGACAGTCACGTTGACGGTTGTCGGATCCTTCAGATCACGCATGGTGCTGATAGTCATGCCGGTGGTCAGATTGTCGAACAGCTTGTACCCCAGAGTCATCGTCCCCGAAAAATCCTGCTTGGTCGAGGTGGGGTCGGCCCCGTCGAGGTTGAGCGACTTGGAATACGATCCGATCAACGTGCCGGCAAAATCAAGCTGCGTGGGATAGAGATAGATTTTGGTCTTGGATATATCGAACGGTTTCTTGATGAACCTGGTCCAACCGAAGGGAGAAATCGAGGGGATTTTCTTCATCCCCAGCGTATAGTTGACCGTGGCATTGTAATTTTCCCGCATGTACTTCGGTTGCGTGGCCGCGTGTCCCTGGGAAATATTGTAGCTGAAACTCGCGTTCAATCGGTTGAGCAGCGCCGCGAAAATGATATTGTTGGTGTTCTTCTGTATCTTTTCCCGGATTTGAAATCCTTTGGTAATAGCCACGTTGGTTTCGTCTTTCTTCAATTCCTCGGGCAACGTAATATCGGTGTTGTTGCGCAGAAGCGGCTCCTGGACGCTTTGCGACCAGCTGAACGTCAGCGGCAACGTCAATTGCAGGGAACGGGGGAAAAACTTTTGCAGTTGGATCGAACCGTTAAAGGAATATGAGGTTCGTGTCTGACCTGAACCCAGATTGTCGGAGGAGCCACCCTTGGTGCTCGCGGAAATCCCCCGGTAATACGCGTCCTGCTGCGAGTAGCTGCCGCTGAAGTTAATCAGATCGGCCAGATTGCCGCTCACCCCGACCAATGCCGCCATGCCCATGTCGTCGCGGACGTCGGTCAACCGCAATTCATCCACCCACACCTCGCCGGACACCGCCTGGTTGGGATTGAGGTTGATGACCCCCATGGCAAAGTACTGAATGCGAGTCAACGTCGGATCCTGGCCGCCCGCCTTGACGGTGACCGCATACCGGCCGAGGCTGTCCACGATAGTCATCGCCGGGTCCCCTCGGCCGCGGCGCTCCAACAACTCCGCCTTCAGTCCCGTGATCTCGGTGAAGTCCATGACCACCGCGTTGGAGGACGACCAGCCGGTGTCTAGAATCGTCCGGAATTCATAAAAGGCCGTCTTGTCCGTCCCGATCCGCAGGAAAAAGAGAAGCGAATCATGGTCGGCCGCGGCCGGGCCATGCACGTACGCCTCCAATTTCCCGTACCCCATATAATTGTTGGCCCGGATAAATTTGCGCACGGCCATCGCCGTATCCGCCGCGAACATCAGCCCGGAATCGGGAGAATTTACCAGCACCCGGGCGTTGAGGTTCTCGTACCGCAACAGCAGCGACTGCTCCTTTTCGGTCACGTCGCGGGTGGCATCATAGTACCCGGATACGCCCGCCGGCGGCCGGTACGTTTTGTCGATCTCG
>JAQVRW010000277.1 GCA_028700875.1 Candidatus Zixiibacteriota bacterium
CCTCGATATCGGTCCGGAGATGGGATTCTTCACGCTCCCCATGGCCGCGATGGTCGGCCAAACGGGACGCATCATCGCCGTTGATCTTCAGGAAAAGATGCTTGGCTCCCTCAGGCGGCGGGCGACCCGCCCCGGCCTGGCCGATAGGATCGAAACACGTCTTTGCTCCGACATATCGTTGAACATCGATGATCTGTCCGAGCGAGTCGATTTCGCCCTCACGTTTGCGGTTTTGCACGAACTGCCCGACGTTCCCCGGGCGTTGCAGAGCATCAGCCGGACGCTTCGACCGGGGGGAACACTACTCATCGCCGAGCCGAGCGGGCATGTTTCGGAAGTCGCTTTTGGCAGGACGACCACCGCGGCCGAGGCGTGTGGATTATCGTTGATCGATCAACCGTCCATCCGCCGCAGCCGCACCGCCCTCCTGATTAAGAACCGCCCGTAGCAGCCTTATTTGTCGCCAATCAAAGAAAAGTCCATCATGAACGATGGCCCACCCTCCATGTGTGTCCGAGTCGAATAATCCACTTTTTGCTTGACAGGCATCGGCGAATATTCGTAATATATACGAAGTATTTGCCGTAAATGCATTCATCACCGATCTACCATAGCCATGGTGGGCGAGGGGATATTCTAAGCCGTACGCAAAAGTGTGCGGGACAGGCGGGGAATCTGAAACAATCACGGTAAGGAGGGAAGTATGGCGGAGCCTACTTGGTGTAATCTTTGTAATCGTAATGTGATACCACAGAAGAAATTCAACTGGCTGGTTTTCATCTTTCTATGTGGAATCTTTTATTTACCGGTTTATTTGCTGCAAAGCAAAAAATGTCCTATTTGTCAAGGAACGAATTTCGGTCCTGCACGGGCCAATGAAATGGGCAAACACACTAGTTAGCATGCCGATTCCGGCGAAGCGCGAGACAGAATGAGCAACGCCAGGATTCGTTGGAGTATGTTGCTTTCGCACCATGCTCCGGCAGACTATGACCGCACCGTCGTCTGTCTCGGCGTGAGGATGTGTAGTCGTTGTATGGGAGTCCTGGCCGGTGTTTTAATCGCCGGCTTTGTCTGGCTTCACTGGCAAACGCATCCATGTCAGAGCTCTGTAGTGCTGGTGGGCGGGTATTTCATGCCTGTCCCCGCCGCTATTGATTTTCTTTCACATGAGATCGGCCTGCGACGAAGCAATAATGTGATTCGTTTTGTCACAGGAATTCTTTTGGGAATCGCGGCGGCATTGCCGGTGCTCTTTGTTATCGAAGGTTCCTTTGGGATGGCAACGATGCAGGCGGCATGGTTGAGCGTGATCGAGATTCTGTCAGGTGTGGTATTGAAAAGAACTGGCTGCCTGGAACCTTATCTTCGCCGTTATGAGCTTGGTGTTCGTACATTGCCTGACAGTCACGAAAAAGGACCCGTTGCCAATCGTGCCCTTTGAAATATATCGTCGTCGTTGTTGTGTCGACCGAGACAGAGGTCAGATGGCCCGCCCTTTAGGGCTTGTCGAAAAACCCAATGAATTGGTCGCGGCGGGTCCTGGTTCCGACGAAGTCGGAATTGTGCCCCGCCGCGCCTCAATGATTTACGAATTTCGCCATTATGCGATAGGCATCATCTGTGCGTGTTGACGAGCTTTTTCAACACTCCCTTTATGGTGGGCTTTATCGCCGAGGCGATTTAACGTAGCGCACTATTTAATTATAATGGGCATCGAACCCGATTGCAGCACGCGGCCGATGATCACGGCGTCGACGTTTTTCGAAATCAGATAATTCAGAAATTCATGCGCGCGGTTTGGCGGCAAGGCGATCAGCATCCCGCCGGAGGTCTGCGGATCGAACACGATATCGCCGACCGTCAAATCCAGCCCCGAGGCAAACGAAACCTTGTCCTTCAGATACTCCCGATTGGCGTTGGCCCCGCCGGTTCTGATCCCGGCGCGGGCATATTCGGCCACCCCCGGCAGAATGTGCAGCCGGGAATACTCGATTTCCAATGTCACCCCGGAGGCATGAGCCATTTCATAGGCATGGCCGGCCAACCCGAACCCGGTGATATCCGTGGCAGCATGGGCGCCATAGTCAGCCATCGACTCCCCGGCAGCCTTATTGAGCGCAGTCATGACGGCAATCGCGGCGGCTTCTTCTTCGGGCTTGGCCCGGTTCCGTTTGACCACCGTGGCCACGATCCCCGTCCCGATCGGCTTGGTAAGTATCAATATATCATCGACTTGGGCGTGGCTGTTGGTCATAATCCGACGGGGGTCGATCAGGCCGGTCACCGCCAAGCCGTATTTCAGTTCCGTGTCTTTAATACTGTGGCCCCCGGCGATCACCGCCCCGGCCTCGACGATTTTTGATGCCCCGCCGCGCAAAACATCCCCCACCAGGTCGAACGGCATAGTCGCCGGGACCGCCAGAATGTTCAACGCCGTGATCGGCCGCCCCCCCATGGCATAGACATCGGAGAGGGCGTTGGCCGCCGCCACCTGGCCGAACGTATACGGGTCGTCCACGATCGGCGGAAAAAAGTCCACCGTCAGGACCAGCGCCATGTCCTCGGAAATCTGGTAGACGCCGGCGTCATCCACGCCGTCGATCCCGACCAGCAGCTTATCCGAGACCGGGGGCGTGAACCGTTTAAGAATTTCGCCCAGCACCGCTGGGCCGAGCTTGGCCGCTCAACCCGCGCACTCGACTTCGGCGGTCAGTTTTATCCGCCTGTCTTCCCGTCCATCGAGAGGATCCATGGCCATAAAGTAAGACCGCACATGGATGGTTCCAAGCTTAAACCGGAAAACTCCTGAGATTTCCGGCCGGGTGGCCCATCCAAACGAGTTTGGATCGGGTACCCGGCATACCCCGGAAGGGGAACCGTCGGGCAGGGATGGCATATAAAAGACGGCGGGGAAGCCGGCTTGGCTCGGCCCGTTATCGCGGCAATTGACACCCGTCGCAAAATGAAGTATATTTGGCTGCTTGCGGGGACGTCGGGGTGTTATCGCCGTCAGGATTTCCCGGAGTCAACGCAAGCGGGGCCGGAATTGAAGCCGTATCAATTGATTGAAGGCCTCACCGGCCGGACAACAATTGTCATATCAACCTGCGGAGAACCCTCGGTGGAGGGAACAATTCCGGGCGGTCGATTGTTCTGATACATGGTCGGCCGATATCCCGGAAGACAGGAGTCATATGGCTGACCACCAGACAAAGAAGCTTCGGGGCCGTTTTGAACGGGAAGCTTTGATTCATATAGACGCGCTTATGCGCACGGCCCGGCGAATGACCAAGACCGACGCCGACGCGGAGGATTTGGTTCAGGAGACGATGCTAAAGGCGTATCGTTTCTTTGACAAATTCGAAGAAGGAACGAACTGCAAGGCCTGGTTGTTCAAGATCATGACCAACATCTTCATCAACAACTACCGTTCGCAGGCGAAAATGCCGCAATCGGTGGCGGTTGAAGACCTTGATGATGGTTTTCTGTATGGGCAACTGGCCAAAAACGCCAGCGCAGTCGATCCTGAAAAAGAGTTCTTTTCCAAGATCTTTGATGACGACGTGAAAAGCGCCATCAATGAACTACCGGAGGATTTTCGACTGGTCGTGGTGTTGTCTTTTCTGGAAGGGTTCGCCTACCAGGAAATCGCGGATATCACCGGACTGCAGATCGGAACCGTCAAATCGCGTTTACATCGGGGACGAAAGCTGTTGCAAAAAGCGCTGTTTGATTATGCACAACGCCACGGTTACATCAAGGAGCCATTGAATTGAACTGTAAAGATGCGTTGCGGCTTCTGTATGATGTCATTGATCGGGAAGCCGACGAGTTGGACGTCGTTGAAGTCGAGAAACACCTGAAGAATTGCCGCCACTGCATGGCCCAGTACGAATTCGAGAAAATGTTCCGGACCTTCGTGACGGAAAAAGGGCATAATACCAGCGACAATTCGAGTGTCAGACAAGAGGTTCTGAAAAAGCTGGACATGATTGACGCCGCCGGGGAGGTCGGCGCCACCGAACGCCCTTTTAGATTCCCCCTCTGGAGATTCGCCGCGGCCGCTGTCCTGCTCTTATGTATCGCCAGCGCCTTCTGGGCGGGAAGCGTATGGCGTTACCACTCTCACCTGACTCCGTTCGTTGAGGCCCATTACGCTCATCAACCCGCCGCCCCGGCCGTCTATACGTCCGACTCCAGCCCACTGGAATTCCTCTATCAACAAACCGGCATCCGCCTGGAAGCTTCCGATAGCTGCCCGATCGACCATATTCGCTCCGTGGCCGTGGACACCGTCGACGGCACAGTCTTCGGACGGATCAACCTGATCTGCGACAACGGCCAGCCGATGACGCTCTTCGTCGCCTCGGCCGACAGTTTCGAGATTCCTCCCGGCCCGCAAGCGACAATCGAAGGCTGTTCCTGGCTGGCCCACTGCGACCGTGAAAGCAGTGTCATGGGCCGAACCAAGGGCAACATCGTCTAAATGGTTGTGGCCCCTCCCGATGAACCGCGGGAGAATATTACTCGATTGGTAAACGCCTTTTAAGCCGGGCAAAAAGTATTTGCCTCAATCATACCCCTACGCTACCTAGACGGCATGCGACCATTTGCGCTGGCTCTGGTGCTGTCTTTTTTGGGAGTTGCCGGCCATTCGGACCCGCTCCCAAACCATTCCCCAAACCATTTCCCGGTCGATCTCGAACGGAGTGTGGAC
>JAQVRW010000015.1 GCA_028700875.1 Candidatus Zixiibacteriota bacterium
CTCGGGGCAGATTCCCACTTGCGGGGTGATGCCTCAGGAGAAGGCCATCGATCCGGACATATTCGAATCAGAACTGGCCAAGCGACGGATCATCATCTGCCGCCGCTGGAACCGTCCGTAAGCGATTCGGTTCCGATATATAGGTACATACAAAAAACGCCCCGCTTTCGGCGGGGCGTTTCGCTACAATCGATGGTGAACCGATAATTTACTGATGATCCCGAAATTCTTCCAGCCAGGCCATCTGAATTCCCTCCAGCTGGCCCTCGTTTGACTCTTCCTCTTTTCCCTCGAAGTCCGGCATGCTCAATATCATCCGCAACAGGTCGGTAAACCGCACCGACAGGGGATCGATTTCCGGGTACGCCTGATACAAAGCGATGCCGATTTCATCCGTATCGTCCCAATTCATGTCATCCCCCATAGGTTCATATCGCCGGCTTGGGCGGTATCGTCACTCTGACGTCCCCTTTGACCTGCGACTGGCAGGCTAGACGCGATTGCAGGGTCAACCCGACGGCCGTGTCGAGCATGTCTTCTTCATCGTCGCGCATCTCCGACAGGTTTTCCATTCCTTCGATAATTATGACATGGCAGCTCGAACAGGCGCAATTGCCGCCGCAGTTGTGATCCAACGCGATGCCGTTGTCCAGCGCGGCATCCAGCAAGGTGATACCAGCGGGTACTTCTACTTCTTCGTCATCGAATCGCACTTTCGGCATCAGGCGCCGCCTCTATTCCATCAGTTTCGCCGCTTCTTCAACCGACTTTCGCTTCAATGCTCCCGCCACCGCATCGTCAGCCATCCGGGCCGCCAGATCGGCCGTGGCGTCATTGAGTTCATCCAGCCGTTCCCGCACCGCCTGCGGGTCGGTGCCCCTAAGCGCCTCTTCCAAACGGGTAATAGTCTCTTCTATCTGTTGCCGTTCCCCGTCCTTGAATTCCGAAAAGACCTCAAACGCCCGGCGTGTCGCTTTAATGACCGTCCCCGATTCATTGGACAACTCGATAAACAGCCGCCGGTCGATATCATCCTGCGCATGAAGGAACGACTCGCGCACCATCTGGTTGACCTCGTCGCGGGTCAATCCATACGACGGTTGAATCGTTATCTGCTGCTGCTTTCCCGAACGGATATCGTGGGCAGTCACCCTCAGGATACCGTCGGCGTCTAGCATGAATGAAACTTCGATCCGGGGCATGCCCGCCCGTTGCGGTTCAATCCCGGTCAGGTCGAAATTCCCCAGCGCCCGATTGTCGGCCACCAGTTCCCGCTCTCCCTGATAGACGCGGATTGCCACGTTGGTTTGGCCGTCGACGTAGGTGGTAAAAACTTCCTTGGATACGGCGGGGATCTTGCTGTTGCGCTGAATCAGGACGTTCATCACGCCCCCGAGGGTTTCGATCCCCAGCGAGAGGGGAGTGACATCCAGAAGCAGCAGATCATTCCGCCCGCCGGTGAGGATATCCGCCTGGACAGCCGCCCCGAGGGCAACCACTTCATCCGGTCCCAGATCGCAATGCGCGGGCCGCCCAAATAAGTCCTCCACGGCGTTGAACACCATCGGAATCCGGGTCGAACCGCCGACCAAAATCACTTCATCGATCTTATCGATTGTCAATTTGGCATCGGCCAGAGCGCGACGGCAGAAATCCAGCGTTCGTTCCACATATGGCCTGATGAGATTTTCGAATTCGATTGCCGTAAGCGTCAGCGAGAAATTGCCGCCGCCGGCCCGGACGACGATAGTCATTTCCTCGACTTCCGACAGCGCGATCTTGGCGTTTTCCGCCGCCCTTTTAAGCGTCGCCCGCATAGCCGGGGAGGGGTGGTCCATGATAATCCCCGACTTGAGCGCCTGTTTGATGATATCGTTGACGATTTCCATGTCGAAATCATCGCCGCCCAGACGGGTGTCCCCGGCGGTAGCCAGAACCTCGAATATACCGTTTTCGAGACGAAGGATGGAGACGTCGAACGTCCCTCCGCCCAGATCATAAACCACGATGGTGCCCCGGTTGAGCTGATGCATGCCGTAGGCCAATGATGCGGCCGTCGGTTCGTTGATAATCCGCAGGACTTCCAGCCCGGCTATCTTCCCGGCATCGCGGGTGGCCTGCCTTTGAGCATCATCAAAATAGGCCGGGACGGTGATCACGGCCCGTTCGACTTCCATCCCCAGCGCCTTCTCCGCTTGTTTCTTTACCTCGCGGAGGATGGCCGCGGAAAGCTCTACCGGCGAGATGATCTTCTGATCTATCTTGACCGCCGCCAGGCCGCGGCTGTCGGCGACCACTTGAAACGGCAGACGGTCGTCACTATCCTTGAGGTCGGCAGCGGCCTTGCCCATCAACCGCTTGACGGAGTAAACCGTATGATCGGGGTTGTCCAACATGGCCTGCCGGGCCGGGATACCCACCAAAAGCTGATCGTTCTGAAAGCTTATAACCGATGGCACGATCGCGCCATGCTCGCCCGCCAAAGCCACCGGGCGGCCGTCGCGCATCACTGCCGCCAACGAATTGGTCGTGCCCAGATCGATCCCGATGGCGATTTTGCTTTTTTCCGTCATACTCATGTTGTCTATATAGTTTTATGCAATCGTTGATCGATGCGATCCAAAATCGTCCGCAAATACTTGATTTCATTGATGGCGTTCTCGATTTCGCCCTTGGCCGCATCATCTCCGGCCACCAACCGATCGAAAAGCCCCGCCAGTGATACGATTCGTTCGTCTTGCCGGACGGCGAAAACCCGGCCGGTTTCCCGGAGTGTCGTCAGGTCTTCGCTTGAAAGCGAATTCTTCTCAAGAAGCTCCCCGGCGGTGAGAATCTCTTCAAACAACCCCTGGGGCGGAACGAGGTCCACTCGGTATCCGCGCGCACAACGGACCAGCAGATATTCCGCCCGCTTGATCGGGTCGGACAAGGTCCGGAAAGCGGTATTCAGATAGGCCGAGTTGTCCCGGGCCAATGTCTTTTCGGCGTCCGTCTTGTCGCCATAAAAATCCGGGTGAAATTTCCGCGACAACTCGTAAAATTTGTTCTTGAGATATTGCGCGTCGACGGCATATGCGCGCGGCAGTTCGAACAGGGCGAAATAGTCACCCATCAGTTCCGCCGGTTGTATCTTGACACAACTCTCGCAGAACGGCCCTTCTCCGGTTTCCTCCCGGCACGACCAGCACAAATGTTTGGCGGCGCCGTCGAGAGCGGTCCGTACGCTTTCAGGGTTTGGCACCGGTCGTCTCCTGTCTAAAACGGGTGAAAATCGGGATCGCAGAATGTTCGTTGCCATAGCTGATCTGTCTCGCAACCTCCGTCAGGCGGGCGGTGATAATCATGAACGCCCACGGGGGAATGATGGCCGTGCCGCAACCTTTGACCAGCACCGCTTTGCCGCGCAAAGAGTCCCAGTCGAATGCGGCGACTTTGTCAAATAATCCGGTTTCAGTTGCCAGGTCGTCATCCATAAACGTATGCATGTCGAAAATAACCATAATCCCCCCTTTCCCTTAGACGGAGAACGACGTCCCGCAGCCGCAACCCCGAACCGCTTTGGGGTTTTTGAATTTGAACCCGCCGTTGAGTATCTCGGCGCTGAAATCGATTGTCGTTCCGGCCATGTACACCAGCGACTTCGTGTCCACCACGACCGTCAAGCCGTCGAAGGTAAACGTCCGGTCGAACTCGCCGACCGTGCGGTCGAACGACATATTATATGTCAAACCGCTGCAGCCGCCTCCCTTGACTCCCACCCGAAGCATGACTCCCTCGGGGTCGGGTTGACGTCCGATCAGGCGCTTGATTTCCTCTATCGCCGCCGGCGTCGCGTTCAGGGTCGGTTCGGTTCCGGCGGCCGTCTGTGATTGCATCTCGGCCATCAACTCACACCTTCTTTCGTCTTTTCCGGTTCCCCGTCGGGAACCTTTTGACCGTTCTTGCCGAGATAATCGGCCAGCGCCGCTTTCAGGGCATCCTCGGCCAGAACCGAGCAATGAATCTTCACCGGCGGCAGGGACAATTCGTTGACGATGTCGGTGTTCTTGAGCTTCATCGCTTCCTCGATAGTTTTCCCCTTGACCCATTCCGTGGCCAGGGAAGAGGAGGCGATGGCCGACCCACAACCGAACGTCTTGAACTTGGCGTCCTCGATGACATTACCGGGGCCGATCTTGAGCTGCAACTTCATGACATCGCCGCACTCGGGGGCGCCGACAATCCCGGTGCCCACGGTTTTATCGTTCTTATCCAGCGAACCCATATTGTGCGGGTGTTGGAAATGATCTATGACTTTTTCGGAATACGCCATGATGACGACTCTCCTTCGATGCGTTCATTCATGTTCAACATCTGTGCCTAATGCTCCGACCATTCCACCGATTTGAGATCGACTCCCTCTTTGGCCATCTCGTACAAGGGTGACATTTCCCGAAGGCGACCCACCGCCTTCACGATCTTGCCGCCGACATACTCGACTTCCTCTTCGGTCGTGAATCGTCCCAGGCCGAAGCGGATGGAAGAATGGGCCAGTTCGTCGGTCACGCCCAGCGCCTGGAGCACGTGCGACGGTTTCAGCGAGGCCGAGGTGCACGCCGAACCGGAGGACAAGGCCACGTCGTTCATCTCCATCATCAGCGATTCCCCCTCGACATACGCAAAGCTGAGGTTCAAGTTTCCCGGCAACCGCCGATCGGGATGGCCGTTGAGATAAACCTGGTCCAGGCCGTGCATGATCGTGTCACGAAGCCTGTTCCGCAATCCGGTCAACCGGTTGGATTCGGATTCCCTTTCCTCGAGGGCCAACTGCGCGGCCCTGGCAAAACCCACGATCCCAGGGACGTTGAGAGTGCCCGACCGCATCCCGCGCTCATGGCCGCCGCCGTCCAGAAGCGGCGCGCACCGGACCCTGGGATTCTTTCGACGGACGTACAATGCGCCGATCCCCTTGGGGCCATAAATCTTATGGGCCGTAAACGATACCAGGTCCAGATGCATAGCGTTAACATCCAGCGGCGCCTTGCCGACCGCCTGTGTGGCGTCGGTATGGAACAGCACCCCGTGCTCGCGGGCGATCTGCCCGATTTCCTTGATCGGCTGTATCACGCCGATTTCGTTGTTGGCGGTCATGACCGAAATCAGAATCGTCTTATCGGTTATGGCCCGGTGCAAAATATCCAGATCAAGCAAGCCGTCGGGCCGAACCGGCAGGTACGTCACGTTATATCCCTGGCGTTCGAGCCGGGCCGCGGTGTCCAGAATCGACGGGTGTTCGGTTTGGACCGTGATGATGTGGTTGCCCTTGGAGGCATACATCTCGGCGATGCCCTTTAAGGCGATATTGTTCGATTCGGTCGCCCCGCTGGTAAAAACAATCTCCCTGGGGTCGGCGCCGATCGCCTCGGCCAACACCAGACGGGCCTTATCTACTGCCTCCTCAGCCTTCCACCCGAAGACATGATTGCGGCTCGCGGCGTTGCCGAAATGCTCCGTGAAATACGGGAGCATCGCCTCCAACACCCTCTGGTCCATCGGGGTGGTGGCTTGGTAGTCCATGTATATCGGGAGTTTCATCTGCAATTCCTCCGGTTACACCTTCTCAAGTGTCGGGTCCAAAAGATTCATGTCTTTCATCTCCCGCCGTCTTTTCGCCCCGATCGGGGAAAGATCGGCCAACGTCGTTTCCTCCAAAACCTTGCGCAATTTGACATGTACGTTCATCATGGGAGACCGGATCTGACAGGACCGGGACAGCGAACAAAGTTCACGGCCGCCGGTACAGGCAACCAAACCCGGCCGACGTTCCAATGCCCGCAGGATTTCCATCAACGATGTCTCGGAGGCCGGTTTGGTCAGACGAAACCCGCCGGTGGGTCCGGAATACGATTCCGCCAACCCCGCCTTGACCAGGACAGACAGAATCTTGGCCAAAAGCTCACGCGGGACGGCAACCGCCCCGGCGATTTCGCCGACACTGGCGCGTCGATCTTTATCCAGACCTGACAAGTAGGTCATGGCGATAACCCCGTACTCGGCTCTTTTGGACATCGCGAACATCGGTTTCCTTTATCTCCGACCATTTCCATCTCCGACAAATTCGGTCGGGGTTTCATTTATTATACAATACCTTGGATTGTTTATAATGGTTTAAATTAATCCAAGATACCGTGTTTGTCGTATATATGATAACGATTTTGGGATTCGAAAGTTCCCTCAAAAGCAGGGAAGCAGGTGGCGGCAGAAAAAATAAATGGAATTTTCGGTCGAAGATCACTATTATCCCGTATATGATAATGCTGACGCGATTGAACCCATCCGGTTTCGGCGAGGGTTTGATCGCCCGGAATTCCGCCGTATTGCGGCGGGCCGGTTTCTTTTGAACCTTGAAAACAAGGGTTTTGCACAAGAATGCAACTATCGAGGAAGGCGGATTACGCATTACGCGCCGTGGCCTTCGTGGCGCAATTGAAAAAAGGGGAACTGGCCTCCATCGGTCGGGTGGCTTCCGAGCGCGGAATTCCCCGTGAATTCCTGGCCAAGATTTTGAAGGAACTCACCCGAGCCGGAATTCTGGTTTCATTTCAGGGGGTGACCGGCGGATATCGATTGGCTCGTCCGGCCAAAGATATCTCTTTTCTGGATGTCATCGAAGCGATGGAAGGGCCGATTTCGGTCAATCTTTGCGTTGACGGCGGACATTGTGACTGCACCGAGGAAAAGGGGTGTGAGATCAGGCCGTTTTTCGTCAAGCAACAGGAATTCATCCAAAAATCCTTGAAGAAACAGACGTTCAGCGGGCTGAACGGCGACCGGTAACAGACCGGTAACGATTTTCGGCGGTCAATGTGGACGGGGAGACGATCACGCGATAATTCCGGGTCGTTTTCCGGATGCTTGCATTTCCCGCGCCGTTTGGTTATCTTTACTGTTTGGGTGCGACGGCCGACGGCCGGCATGGGGCTGGCTGTCGCCGCGCGGTTTTTGAGGCAAGAGAAACCCAAGAGGATACTCCCTCCGGTGGTTTCTGCCGGGAGTAGATACCATGGCTGAAGATAAAGATCTGATGACGGTGAAAATCGGCTTGGCCGAGATGCTGCGGAACGGGGTGATAATGGATGTCACCTCTGCCGAGCAGGCCAGGATCGCCGAGGAAGCCGGAGCGGTGGCCGTCATGGCCCTCGAACGCGTTCCCGCCGATATTCGGGCGGAGGGCGGCGTCGCCCGGATGACCGATCCGGCGATTATCGAGGCGATCAAAAAGGCCGTGACCATTCCGGTCATGGCCAAATGTCGCATCGGCCATTTCGCCGAAGCCCAGATTCTGCAGGCGCTGGAGGTCGACTTCATCGATGAATCTGAAGTCCTGACCCCCGCCGATTATGAAAATCATATCGACAAACGGATGTTCCGTATTCCTTTTGTCTGTGGATGCCGCAATCTGTCCGAGGCGCTGCGCCGTATCGGCGAGGGCGCGGCCCTGATCCGCACCAAGGGAGAGGCGGGAACCGGCGACGTCTCCGAAGCGGTCAAGCACCTGCGCCTGATCAACAAACAGATGAAGGAGCTGACCGTCCTGAGCAAAGACGAGCTTCCGTCGCGGGCCAAGGAACTGGCCGTGCCCCTCGATTTGGTGATCAAAGTCGCCGGATTGGGCCGTCTGCCGGTGCCGAATTTCGCCGCCGGCGGGGTCGCCACGCCGGCCGATGCCTCGCTGGTCATGCAACTGGGGGCCGAATCGGTCTTCGTCGGCTCCGGCATTTTCAAGTCGCAGAATCCGGCCAAGATGGCCCGGGCCATCGTCGCCGCGGTCGCCAAGTACGATCAGCCGCTGGAACTGGTCAAGGCCTCGCGCGGCCTGGGCGCCAGCATGAAAGGCCGGAGCGTCGCCAGCATCTCTGAAGAGGAACTGTTGCATACGCGATGACTGCGGCTGCGCCCGTCGTGGGAGTTCTGGCCCTTCAGGGGGATTATCAAAAGCATCAGCAGATGCTGAATAGCATCGGTGTCGCCTCGTACCTCGTTCGGACCTCCGATGATTTTGCCCAAGTGGATCGGTTGATCATTCCCGGCGGCGAATCAACCGTCATCGCCGATTTGTTGCGGAGGTTCGACCTGCATGAGGCGTTTTCCTCGTTCATCCGCTCCCGACCGGTTTGGGGGACCTGCGCCGGCATGGTCCTCCTGGCGGCGCGCGTCAACGATGAAACCGTGAATCCCTACGGTGTCATCGATATCGACGTCGACCGCAACGGGTATGGGCGCCAGTATTTCTCCGATATTTATCCCGCACATATGGAGCTGGATGGCGCCGCCGAGGATCTTCCCCTGGTATTCATCCGGGCCCCGCGCGTGACGAGAGTGGGAGCCGGCGTCAAGGTTCTATTGGTCCACAAGGGCGATCCCGTTATCCTGGCCCAGAACAATGTCCTGGTCTCGGCATTTCATCCGGAATTGACCTCCTCCACTCTCATGCATCGCCATTTCGCGTTCGCCTTCGCCCGGTCGTAGACGAGGTTCATCGCGGGCGGTCCGCCGGTGGCGGATCCACATCTGCCCTACATTTTCCTGTGGATTTACGAGGCCGAATGGCGTATAAATTGCCTGATACAAGTAGACGGGAGTGCTTGATATTCTCTGGTGACGATGACGCAGGTCCAATATGAATGAAGGATTGAAAACGATCCGATTGGCGCGGCATTACGGTTTCTGCATGGGCGTCAAGCGGGCCATCAGAACCGCGCTGCGAACCGGTGCTGATTCCACCGGACCGGTCAACGTCATCCATGATATCGTTCACAACGACGCCGTCGTAAAAAGCCTGGCCGAACGGAAGGTTGGTTCGGTCGCGTCGGTGGCCGAGGCTCCCGGCGGTACCATCATCGTTCCCGCCCACGGCGCCCCCCCGGCGCTTTTCGAGGAGGCCGAACGGCGGGGGTTAAAAATCGTGGATGCCACCTGCCCGCTGGTCATCAAAATTCAGCGAATCGTCCGCCGGCTGATCGACAACGGGTACGAAATCATTCATTTCGGCGATTTGCATCATGACGAAACCAGAGCAGTCGTCGGCCAGGCGCCCGATGGAAAAGTCGTCGTGATCCATGACATCGATGGTTTACGTGCCCTTCCCCAGGACCGCCCGAAACTGGCGCTGACCTCGCAAACCACCGCCGATGCCGTCGAATTCGCCCGTATCAGCCGGGAAGCCAAACGGCTGTTTCCGAATATCAAGATATATAACACCATCTGCAACGCCACCGGCCTGCGGCAGAAAGCCGTGCTGGAACTGGCGCCGGAGGTGGACCTGATGTTGATCGTCGGCTCCCGCAGTTCGGCCAATTCCAAACGCCTCCGGGATATCTCGCAGACGGTCTGCAAACAAGCATATCTGATCAATTCCGCCCGGGATATCGACCCCGCCTGGTTGGAAGGCGTGACCGCGGTCGGGGTGACGGCCGGCGCGTCCACGCCCGATATTCTGGCCGAGGAAGTCGTCACCTGGCTGATGGCCTATTCGGGAGGGAAGGCGGTCGTGATACGGCCCGGTGACCGAAACGATGAACCGGCGGATTTGGATGGAGCGGCATTGGAATAGTATGCGCGCCGTCGAGGACAGTGGTATGAGCGAAATTGACAGCGACCGAATGTTACATTTTTTTTATTGCTTTACCGGCGACGATATCGTATAAAATAGCAGCCGAGTTCCGGTGCTACCGTCAATATCCGGCAACACAAAAAAGGAAAAACCGGCTTCAAATAATCACTTGCGCCGTTCTTGGCATGGCGTAAATTCGCGTCTCCGGATCAACGAGAGTTTTGAATACTTGAGATCGGAGTTTCCCGGAGGAAAGATGCAGAAAAGAGCACAGTTTTTTTACCGCAATTCCTGCCCCGTATGCAGCGAGACCAAGGGGTTTCTGGAAGATCATGGAGTCGTCATGACCCCGCGAGATATAGGCGAAAAGCCGTTTCGTCGGGATGAATTGATTTCCATCCTGGGGTATTTGGATCCCCGTCACTTCCTGGATATGACCTCTGTCGTATATCGGAAGGAGAAATTGGATAAGCAATTGCCGCCGCGCGAGGAGTTGTTCGACCTGATCGAGAGCAATCCCGAATTGCTGCGTCACCCCATCATCATGTGCGGCCGCTTGGTGACTTTCGGGGCCAATAAGCAACAGCTGATCGAGATGTTTCAGTTGACCGTCTCGGGCAACGGGTCGGGCAAGAACGGGGCGGGCAAGAACGGGGCGAAATCCGCGAATGACGGCGTTTGATCATCCGCGGTTCCCAGCACTGTCAGCATTCATATCATAGTACGAACGTCGGCGAAAGAGCTTTACTTCCGCTATGAGCCTGGCTATATTTACGCCTATCAACGGGAAAGGAGTAGTGGCATGGAGCGTGAGCGTGACGTTCTGGAAACCGAGGTATTGATCGTCGGGGCCGGTCCCGCAGGGCTGGCTTGTGCGTATCACCTGGCAACCGCCGCCCGCAAAGCGGGAAAAGAACCCCCTGCCATATTGGTCATCGATAAAGGCAGCCACCCCGGCGCCCATTCCTTCTCCGGGGCCGTCATGGACCCTTCCGGGATCGCCGCCCTGATGCCGGACTACCGCGACCAGGGGATGCCTATTGAGGCCGAAGCCGGGTCCGATTCCCTGTGGTATCTGACCGCCAGGAGCCATTTCAAGCTGCCGTTTACCCCGCCCGGGATGTCCAACCATGGCAATTATATCATTTCTTTAAACAAGCTCTGCGGTTGGCTGGCCGAGAAGACCGAAGCACTGGGCGTGGAAGTCTATCCTGCTACCGGCGCCTATGAACTCGTGCTTGAAGACGGAAAGGTTGTCGGCATCCAGACGGTCGACAGCGGGTTGGACAAGAAACGGGAACCGAAATCGAACTACGAACCGGGAACCATCATCAAGGCCGCCGTGACCGTGCTGGCCGAGGGCACCCATGGTTCGCTGACCAAACAGGCCGGGCAACGCCTGAAAATCTTCGACACGGCCGTCAACCAGTCATATTTGACCGGCGTCAAGGAAGTCTGGGAAATTCCGGCCGGACGGTTGATTCCCGGAGATATCATCCACACTTTCGGTGCGCCGTTGCCGTCGAATGAATACGGCGGCGGTTTTGTCTACAAGATGTCGGGCAATCTTCTGGCCGTCGGGTTCGCCGTCGGCATCAATTCCCCCGATCCGACCAACGATCCCCACGCTCGTTTCCAACAGTTCAAGCTCCATCCTTCGATCCGTCCCTTCCTGAACGGCGGGACAATGCTGCATTACGGCGCCAAGACTATCCCTGAGGGGGGATTCTATGCCATGCCGAAGATGTACGACGACAACCTGCTGGTCATCGGCGACTCCGCCGGCTTCCTCAATTCCCAGCGCCTGAAAGGGATTCATCTGGCTATCGCCTCCGGCATGATGGCCGCCGAAACGATCACCGAGGCGTTCGACAAGACCGATTTCTCGTCAACCGTCCTGTCCGGCATTGCCAAGCGGTTCGAAACCTCCGCCGCCCGGCAGGAGTTGCACAAAGTCCGCAATTACCATCAGGGATTCGAGAAGGGGGTCTATTCCGGGATGTTCAACATCCCGTTCCAATTCGTCACCGGCGGACGGGGGCTGTTCGACAAGCGTCAGGTGGAGCCCGATCACGCCTATATGAAGAAGCTAGGCGAATTCTTCCCCGGCGGCCAGAAACCCCCGACCATGAAATTCGACAACCAGCTGACCTTCGACAAGCTGACCGATGTTTACAAAAGCGGGACCAAACACGAGGAAGACCAGCCGCCGCATCTGGTCATCTCCGACTACAATATCTGCAACACCCGTTGTACCGAGGAATACGGCAACCCCTGCCAGCATTTCTGTCCCGCTCATGTGTACGAGATGGTGGAAAACGACGATGGCACGCCAGGCACGCATCTGCTCTTGACGCCGTCCAATTGCGTCCATTGCAAGACCTGCGACATCGCCGACCCGTATCAGATCATCAACTGGGTAGTCCCCGAGAGCGGCGGCGGCCCGAATTACGAGAATTGTTGATTGATAATAAATAGTTTCGTAGGGTGGTAGGCAGAGCCTCCTCCCAATTGTATAGATTGACCCATATGGGTTGATTTTGCGCAGATAGGAGGGGAAAATGTCAAAAACTAGGGCGATATTCCGCTGGCTTGCCGTTATACCGGGGGCCGTCATTTGTGCATTTCTTGCCGCATTTCCCATCCATTGGGCAGTAGTACTTCTTCAATTATTTGGATTTTACGGAGATGATTCGGCAGTTTTGGTCGATGGGAAGACCCTTCTTGCCGCCGTGCCTCCAGAGATGCTTGAACGGTTTGGCTACGCCTTTTTCACCCCATTTGTTATGACAATAATAGGGGCCAAAATAGCTCCGAATTTCAAATTTCAGACGGCAATTGCCCTTGCAATCCTATGGGCTCTGATCTTTGGGGGTGTAATGACCTTTGTGATTACGAAGGGGATGATTCCCAGCGGGGGTTGGCTACAACTCGCGGTCACCTGTATTCTTGGGTTATCCGGTGTTGGCTTTGGGCTTTATAAAGTATACAAAAGGCTCCAACCACTCAAAGATGACATTTGATTGTTACGATTACTTAAATGTCGCGATAAGGTCACCTATACCCTTTTCGAGGGGAAAGCATATAGGCACGACAGATACGCGCTCCTCGATATTCCCGGCGCAATAATGGTCAATTCGGCGCCATAGGTTATCGGCACCTGGGTCAACAATTATCAATTTTTTACTGATTCCATTCGGATATTCGTACAGGAAACGCGTAAGTATCAACCACAAAAAGTTATCCTCCTGTCGCATCCCGCAGCCGATGATTATAAGATTTTTGGCCTCCTTGGCAATATCCAATAGGCACAGCATCATATAGGCGATCTGAACATGGGGTATCTTAACAAAACTGGGAGCGATGATATATGGCCATGATTCGAATCCTCCGCCACCGATATTTTGCCTTTCACCCGATTTTGGATATATACTTTCCTCTATGATATATCCGATATCAGTTTTATTATTCCCTATAACAACAGACTCCCGAAAATTCTCTGAACCGTGTATCTTGAATACCCTAATGTTATAAGGATTTGTCGCAATGCCCTCGGCCAAAGGATGCCCTTTTGGATAGCCTCCGTTTGGCGACCAAACCCCATAATTGTCTAAGGCTCCTTCCAAATAGCAATCATAGTTCAAGGAAACAATCGTATCATTAGGCTGCAGGACATCTCGCGCAAATCGTTCGACCCATTTTGGCGGATTATTGCGGTCAAAGCGACATAGTTTAAAAAAGTTGGCTATTTGCAGTTCTATCGCTTCTCGGTCCTTTTTCAAGTCCATGTTTGGGTTTGCACCTAAGGCTATATCAATTAGGGTTAGTACCCGTTCAATATCAGTACTATTAAAGATACTGCTATATTTGGCAAGAGTCCCCGGATCCGCTTTATTGATGGCCTCAAGCAATTCTGAATTTAGTGGTGCCTTCGGATTTGCGGCTTTGGTAAATCCTGCACCCAATATAAACAGACTATTCGGGTTGTCATTCCCCATTCTGGTTCCTCGCTTCCGTCCCCATGGGGTCTGTATATATTATGGGCTAACCAATAAGCTTCTGCACATACCTCGGCAACGCAAACGCCCCGAAATGCACCGCATCGTTATAATAGGTGCACGCCTTCAAATCCGTATTGTCATACCGGACCTGATCGAAATCCTCCAGCGGGTCATACTTCTTCGAACAAAATGCGAATGACCATAACGCCGACGGATAGATCGGCATGTGGCAGGTGTACATCCGAACGATCGGGAAGACCTCCCGCAGGTTGTCATACATGCTCTTCACCGTCTCCGGATTAAAAAGGGGAGACTCCGACTGCGCGACCAGGATCCCGTCGTCATTCAACCGTTCATACACCTTCTGATGGAACGGTTTCTGGAACAGGTCGGCGGCGGGTCCGACCGGGTCGGACAGGTCCAGCAGCACGATATCGAATTTCTCTTTGGTTTCCTCGATAAACTTCTTGCCGTCATTGATAACCAGCCTGCTGCGCTTGTCGGCGAATCCTGCCGCCAGACGGGGGAAATGCCTCTTCGAAACCTCCACCACCATCCCGTCGATCTCGCACATGGTGCACCGCCCGACTTCGGGGTGACGCAACACATTGGTCAGGCACCCGCCGTCGCCGCCGCCGATAATCAACACTTCCGCCGGATTGGGATGCACGAACAGCGGCACGTGCGCCAGCATTTCGTTATATGAATCGGTGTCCCGTTCGGCCACCATCAGCGATCCGTACAGCACCAGCGCCTTGCCGAATTCCTCGGTCTCGATGATGTCGATCCGCTGGAACGGGGAGGTCGTCGATTCAACCAGACGGCTGACTTTTACGGTCAGTCCCGATTTCCCCTGATGTAACTCCGTGAACCAGACGTTCCAGAGGTCTTCCATCGATTTTTCATAGATGAACGGATTCTTGGTCGGCTCCATCATATCCACCCTTCGATGCCGATGATTACCAGTCCACGACCACGACTTTGGTCAGTTTCAGGCCGTTGAAATCGCTGGCCGAGACGCTGCAGTAGGCGCCCATGGCCGGGAAGATCAGCAGGTCGCCCACTGTCAACGGCGGCAGGAGGCAATCTTTGTAGATGACATCGAACGAATCGCAGGTCGGACCCGCCAGCACCGCCTTCTCCCATGTCGTGTTGCGGTTGGTCAGAATCTGATAACTGCACTGGTCGTAGAGACGCCCCGAGAACGACCCGTACAGGCCGTCGTCGATATAATACCAGGTCACGCCGTCGCGGACCGTCTTGCCGATCACCGAGGAAAACAGCGTTATCGCGTCGCCGCAGATGAACCGTCCCGGTTCGCAAACCACCCGGATATCCGGCGCGATCTGCGCGGTCAGGGCGGCCGAAATCTCCGCGCCTATCGTCTCGATGGCCGGGACATCGTCGGTGTACGAAATCGGGAACCCGCCGCCGATGTCCAGAATCTCGGTCGCCAACCCCTTGCCGGCGGCCAGCGCGATAAGCTCCCGGGCGGTATCGATGCAATGCGTATATTTGTCGATCGCCGTGCACTGGGAGCCGACATGGAAGCAGAATCCCTTGAACGACAACCCCAACTCCAAAATCCGGTCGAGCATCGGCGGGATATCGGCGGGATCGGCCCCGAATTTGTACGACAGGTTCACCACCGATCCGCCATAACCGGTCTTGAATCGCAACAGCACCTCGGTGCGGTCGCCGTACTTGGCGAATTTATCCAATTCGGAAATGTTGTCGGCCACGAAGACGCGCGCCCCTGCCTCCACCGCGGCATCGAACTCGACGATACTCTTGACCGGATTGCTATGAATAGTCGCCTCCGGACGCACGCCCATGGCGGCCAATGTCGCCAGTTCGCGATGAGAGGAAATATCGAACGAGCACCCGTCGCGATGCAATGTCTCCAGAATAGCCGGGTAGTTGTTCGCCTTGACCGCGTAAAAGACCTCCGCCCGCGGGATGGCCGCGCACAGACGCGCCAAGTTGGCGGCCACGACCGACGTGCGTAAAATCATGAACGGCGGGGCGACGGTCTTGGTCAACTCGCCTACCCGCGCGCGATCGGCGGCCGAGAGATAACGGTTGGACTGGCGGCTCTTGAGCGTGATCGCTTTCATCGTTATGTCCCCCTACGCAGGGCCGCCGTCGAGGGCGGCTTCCGGACGAGGTTTATGGGGAATGATTTCGTCGCCGACGCTGGGAATGCCCCGCGACACTTCCCGGGGATACATCTCGCGCGCCGCCAGCGCTTCCTTGATATACCAGCAGGCTTTCCACGGGTCAACCCGTTCGCCGCAGGTGAAAAAATCGACTGCGGCGTAGCCATACTCCGGCCAGGTATGAATCGACATGTGGGATTCGGCGATCACCACCACTCCCGACAGACCGTGCGGATTGTATTGGTGAAAGGTCGAGTTGACGATGGTTGCGCCCGCCCGACGCGCCGCTTCTTTCAAAGCCGTTTCAATCCGGCCCCGATTATTGAGCGTCGCGACGTCGCAACCCGTGAATTCGACCAACAGGTGCCGTCCGAGTTTTTTCATCGTGCCCGTCCTCCTGCCCCGCCCCGCAGTTACATCTGCGGCGGGCTGGTCACCCAGATAAAGGTTGTCTTGCTTTTGCTTTTGTTTTGAAACTGATGCCGTTTGTCGGCCTCAAAATAAAAGCATTCTTCTTTCTTGAGCCGAAAGCTCTTCTTGCCGAATCGGAGCATCAACTGGCCCGATAACACGTATCCGAATTCCTCGCCGTTGTGCGGTTCCTCCGGCGGCAGCGACTGCCCCGGATCGAGGGTAATCAGGATCGGGTCCATCTGGTTATTGGTGGACCCCGGAACCAGCAGGTCAAAGATCGTGGCGCCCCGCCCCTCAACCGGCACCCGGTCGGCTGGGGTGTAGGCGATCCGTTCCGCCTCGCCGTCGCCGGCAAAAAACTCGCTCAAGCTCACGCTCAGGGCATCCAGGATATCGGCCAGCGAGTCCAGCGAAATCGACGTCTGGTCGTTCTCCAGCTGGGAGATGAACCCCTTGGTCAACTGGGCGCGGTCGGCCAGCTCCGCCTGTGTCAGGTCGGCCGCCAGCCGCAAGTCCTTGATTTTTTGTCCGATCTCCGATTTCATCGGTTTATGATAAACCTTTTCTTTGTTTAGTAAACCATGCCTATATTATCCGAAAATCGGAATCTGTCAAGCCTTTTCTGCCGTCGCTCCATATTTTTTCGATTCCGCCGGAATCACTATGAAAATCAACGAATTACGACCCATTATATGCCCAATCGCCGGCCGCGATGCAAAAAAAGTTTAACAAACGATACCAAAATGTTCCTGTATTATGGTACTCGACGGGGGCGGACCCTGGGCGGAAAGAGTCGATTCCGGTCCGACGGGCCGCCCACCTGCGGCCGGAAACGGTCTTAAACTATTGACCGGGTTCCCCGTCATTATTATACTTGGGTGGAAGTTTATGACGGCCATTTTGGGGAGGAATAATGAAGCGTAAGGTGATCATCTGGATATTGCTCATGACCGTGCTGCCGATCGGCGCCATGGCCGACAAGACCGGTTTCGGGATCGTCGGGGGCGGGCTGTTTCCGGTGGCACAGGATGACCAGGAGTCGGGGAAAACCTTCGGGGCCAAGTTCCGGTTCCGGATAACCGGCCCGATCGTCGTTGAGCCAAACGCCAATTTCGGGTCGTTCGGTGACGTTACGGTCTCCGGCGCGGGAACCCGCGATGGGTCCACAGTGAACCATTACGGCCTCGACGTGCTTTTCGGGGGACTTCCGGCCGCCATCGGCCCCAAACCGTATCTCTTTATCGGCGGCGGCGTGTATACCATCAAAAGAGATGGCGCGACCACCGTCAACAAGTCGGGCTGGTCGTTCGGGGCTGGCCTTGCCGTCGGGGTCATGAAGATTTTGGATGTCGAGGTGCGCGGCCGATTCAACATCGCCTCGTACGACGGGTCCACGTCGAAGAAGTCGGTGGCCGTGACCGGCGGGCTAATCTATTACTTCGGTAAAGAATAGGAGGCGGCGGCAATGAAGATAAACAAACTTCGGGCCGCGGCCGTGATTGCGGCCGCTTTGCTGGCGGCGGGATGTATCATGACGGCCACGTATGTCGTGACCGTTAGGCTGGCGCCCAATCCTTTGCCAATCAAGGTTTCGACGGTTAGTGACAGTAGCGCGGTCAAACGGGTGGTCGATCTGAGGGATGACTCCGATTTCCGGGACAACCAGGACAAGATCAAGGATATCGAAAGCATTGGCTTTTATCTCAAGGCCAAAAACAATCTGGCCGACGCGGTGACCTTCCAGTTGTTTCTGGAGGAAGATACCACCAAGGATTGGGAAGATGCTCAAATGGTTGCGGACTCTTCGACCGAGCTTATTTTCACCGGCTTGACCATACCCGGCAACCAGACCGTGACCGTGGACTGGAACCAATCGATGGGCTATGTCACCGGTCTTCCGGCCATCAAGAAGATACTTGAGGGGGGCCGTTTCAGTATCTACCCGGTGGCGATTCCCCGGAATAATTTCAGCGTGACCATCGATTCACTGGTGGTCATCGTCACTGTCAGCGGGGGATAAGCTTCCCCCGTGCTAACAACGACGGCGGCAGGTCTGGACATCGACGAGTTCGGGATTGCGGCCTGCCGCTCGTGACATATGGTAAACAAGGAGCGAAAACATAGGTATGTATGATATTGCCATCCTGGGCGCGGGGCCGGGCGGTTACACCGCCGCCATCCGGGCGGCGCTCAAAGGGGCCAAGGTGGCCGTTATCGAAGAGGATACCGTGGGCGGAGTCTGTCTCAACCGCGGTTGTATCCCGTCCAAATCCCTGATCGCCGGGGCCAATCTCTATCAGAAAATGAAACAGGCATCCAGTTTCGGCATCCGCCTTTCCAGCCCCCCCGAAGCCGACTGGCCGGCCATGCTGGCCCGTAAAGATAAAATCGTCGGCGGTCTGGTTTCCGGTATTAAATCCTTGTTCAAGGGGTACGGCGTCGACCTGTATGCCGGTTTCGGCTCCTTGCGAAACAGCCCTACCATCCACGTGGAAATGAGCGATGAAACCGAGACCGAAATCGAGGCCAAAAGCATTATCATCGCGACCGGCTCCCGC
>JAQVRW010000278.1 GCA_028700875.1 Candidatus Zixiibacteriota bacterium
GGCGGCAAGGTATAGCCAATTGCCCGTTCTGGCAAGTCCTTTGGGCAAAAACCCGTATTTGTCGGCGGAATGGTTTGCCGTTCAACGACTTGATCTCCAATATGGCGGTTGCCCCCGGCATTTTAAATTCGCCTGTCTCCCCTTTCTTGCGCGGTTGGGGCAACCATCGCCTGCCTCGTCCCGTCATACAAATAGACAAGGCTCTGCTTCAGGCAGTAGGAGGCAATATGAAAGCGATATTGATCGGTCTTATGGCGACGTTTCTGATGACGGTGTCCATCCCGGCCGAAAACCACAGACATTACTCCCACGATCACCACTCATCCGGTCATCACGCCTCCATCGAGGGGATGAACCTGGATATCGAAGATAACGACCTGATTTTTACTCCGGTTGATAAGGACGAAGACGGCGAAGTAAAGATCACGGAGGAACACGAACTGTATGTCAACGGTCGGTTGATCAAGGTCGACGCCAAGCAGGCGCAGTTGATCGGTGAGTATCACGATCAGATGATGGCGCTCATGGAATCGGCGAAAAAGATCGGTTTGGAGGGCGCCAAGATCGGAGTCGAAGGAGCCGGACTGGGGGTCAAGGCGGTGGTTAACGTGTTCAAGCTCCTGTCGCCCGATTATGATACCGACGACATGGAGAAGGAGATAGAAAAAGAAGCCTCCAAGATCGAGGCGAAAGCCTCCAAGCTGGAAGCAAAAGCCAAAAAAATCGAGGATCAGGCCGAGGAACTGGAAGATATTCACGACGACCTGATCGACCAGATCCCGGAGTTGTCCCGCCTGGATTGGTTCGAATAGCCTCCAATTGCCGTTGTTTGCGGTGATTGCCTGGACCGGCAGAGCAAATATAACCAAAAGCGGCCCCATAATCGGGCCGCTTTGCATTTGAATAAATTCCTATTCATGATCAGCATGGTCGCGGGGTTTCAAACAGGGGAATATGCTTTATCCGAATCAGAATTACGCGGAACTGGGCCACTTAGTCTATATTCGGTCTCGTACCGGCGTATGACGTCCGTCTGCAACCGAATAAATCCCCGGCCGTCTGGTATAGAAGGAAACGAAAATGGCTCCGGCGCCCGGTCGGAGCGCGGGGCGGCAGGAGGCCGGCGCCGAACGCAAAAAGGCCACCCGGTTTTCGATGCCGGTGAAAAAAGTTTGAAAGCCGTAGATCAATAATGTATAATGTCTGTCAGGGACACAGGTAATGGAACGACTGAATCGAGGAAGAATCAGATATCTCTTGGCCGTATGGCTGATCGTGGCCGCCGTTCTTAGCGGACATCTCACCGTCCTGGCTGCAGGCGACGACTTTTTTTCGCGCCAGGAAATCGATATTACGGGCGCGGTCCTGGGAAGCCGGGTGGGGGATTGCAACGGCGACGGCAAGATCGACGTCATCCTGATAGTCGATGAACCGTCGGGGCAACGGGCGGCCAAAATATATCTTCAACGGGAAGCAGACCGATTTCCCCCTACGGCCGGTCAGACTCTGGCCTTGCCCTCGTCTACCAATTTGGTTCAGGTGGTTGACCTCGATGGCGACAACCGGGCGGAACTGGTGACGGTCGATCATGACGGCCTGTGGATCTATCGCCATGATGGCCAGCAATACCTTCCCCAGGTGCAGCCAACGACGGTCGTGGCCACGATCTTTACCAACGGCATCGAACGCGGAATCCTGGCGCAGGACTTCATACGCACCATCGGCGGTCGCCCGGTGGCGTTAATACCTGTCGCCGAGGGTTACAGTCTGTGGGAGTTCCGGCAGGGGAAATTCCAGGCGCTGGGACAAATGGGCGTTAATCACATGGTCTTTCAGGATGAGCGGCCGGTGAAGCAGTTCGGCGGTCAGACGGGCGGCTTCGCCATGTCGTTGGCGGATATGGTCATCGGCGACGCCAATAACGACCGGCGGGACGATATATATCTGTTGTGGCCCGACCGACTGGCGGTTTTTTGCCAGAACGCCTCCGGGGGATTCGACAACCCACCCAAGATATCGCTCCGGTTTCAGCAGACAGCCGGTGACTTTTGCCAGGCACAACTGGCCGATTTGGATCGCGATGGGCGATTGGACCTGATCTGCAGCCGTTCATTGGGAGGCATTTCCGGCGCTCATACCGAAATCGATTTTTACGGCGCCGACGGTATCGCGCAGGGCAGGCTCGATGGCGGGCAGCATGTGACCCTGACTGATGCCTGCGGCAATCTCATGGTGGACAATCTCGACCGCACCGGCGGGTTGGAACTGATCGTCCCGGCCATCGAATTGGGGATCATGTCCACGGTCAAAACCATGATTACCGGTAGAACCGATTTTTATCTGTTAATCTATCCGATCGACAATCTCGGCCATCCGGCCAAGGAACCGGCGGTCCGTCGCAAATTGTCCTGTCGCCCCAGCTTCGACCAGCCCAGTCCGACCAGCACCATCCGAGTCGACTTGTCCGGGGATTTCGACGGCGATGGTCTTCCGGATGTGGCTTTTGCCGATGGCGACGGTCAATTATCCTTTTACCGGGGCGCATCCGGTGAGTATATTCAAACAAAAGCTTCCCTGGTGTTGGATATGCCCGATCCGGATCGCCTCCAGTCGGCGTCGCTCAACGGCGACGGCCGGTCCGACCTGATCGTCATTCATAAATTGAGCGCCGGGAACTGCCGGGTGACTTTGTTGGTCACCAATCGCGTGAATTAATCGGCGGCCGCGGGGCCGCGCAACTCCGAGGGTACGGGGTTCATGTCATCGCCGTTCAACAACAGTCTCCTGAAAATCACCGCGGTTCTGCTGGCCGTTCTGCTCTGGTTCCATGTCGTCAGCAAGAAACATTATGAATACGGCACCACGTTGCCGGTGACCGAAATCGATCTGCCCTCGGGGATCGGGCCGGTCAGCGGGTTTCCCGATTCGCTGGTGGTCAAGGTTACCGCCGAGGGCAAGCGGTTGCTGCGGGACGACTGGAAAAAGGCCGGCTTGAAGATCAAGGCCACCCGCCTGCGGCGGGGAATCAACAGCCTTGAGCTCAATCTGGAGACCGTGTCCCTGGTACAGGGCGAAAACGTGACTCTGCTGGAATTGCCCGGCGCCGGAGCGATAACCATCCAGCTCGACCGCCTGGACACGCTGCAGGTCCCGATCGCCTCGCGCATCACCGCCGCCTCCAACGGAAGCACGATGTATGTCGCCGACAGAGTCGTTCTCACCCCCAACCGGACCCGGGTCATCGGTCCGGCGGCTCTTCTCACTCAGATCGATTCCATTTTCACCGAACCGGAAGTGCTCGACAACGGCGACTCCGTGCATAACATGTACGTCAAACTCGAACCGCCGACCGGCATCCGTCTGCAGGATGATTCCGTGTTGGCCCGGGTTTCCTTCGAGAGGGCGGCCAGCCGCCGGTTTGAACCGCTGCCGGTCACGATGGGCCGCAACCGCCTGGGGGGAAAGGCGAAGATCGAACCCGACCGGGTGGCGGTGGATGTCCAATGTCCGGAAGCCATCATCGACACCATTTCCAGCAGCGGCATCAAGGTGCAGGTCAACAACGACGGCTCCATCCGGGAAGGTTACCTCAAGGTGGAGGTGATGTTCCCGCGCCGATGCACGCTGCTTCGGGTGATCCCCGATTCGGTGTACGTCCGAATTACCCCATGATTATCCTCGGTCTCGAAACCTCCTGCGATGAAACCTCGGCGGCCGTGGTGGTCGACGGCCGGCGCGTGCTGTCGAATGTCATCCATTCGCAACTGGTCCATCGACGATTCGGCGGGGTCGTGCCGGAACTGGCCGGCCGCGAGCATATCCGGCGGATCGTCCCGATCATGAACGAAGCGCTCGGCGCCGCCGGGAAAACGCTGGCCGATATCGATGGTTTCGCGGCGACGTTCGGGCCGGGCCTGGTCGGGGCGTTGTTGGTTGGCTTATCGTTTGCCAAGGCGCTGGCGTACAGCACCGGCCGTCCCTTCTATGCCGTCAATCATCTTGAGGGGCATATCGCCGCCAATCTTCTGGCGCATGAGGAATTGGGGGAAGAATTCTTGACCCTCCTGGTTTCCGGCGGCCACACCATGCTGGTCGGCGTCAACGGATTCGGCAACTACACGGTCATGGGACGGAGCCTGGATGATGCCTCCGGGGAAGCCTTCGACAAGGTCGCCAAAATCCTCGGCTTGGGATATCCGGGCGGCGCGGCGATCGATGATCTGGCCAAAACGGGAAACCCGGCCTATATCCGTTTCCCCAGGGCGCTGCCCGATCCGGCCCGAATCGATTTCTCATTCTCCGGGTTGAAAACGGCCGTGGCCCTCTATGTCAAAAACCATCCGCCGGAGGAAATCCAGCATCATCTGGCCGATATCGCGGCCTCGTTTCAAGAGGCCGCCGTGGACGCCCTCTGCGACAAGACGGTTATCGCCCTTCGCCGGACCGGGCTATCCGTCCTGGCCCTGTCCGGAGGCGTGGCCGCCAACTCCCGTCTGAGGGCGAAACTTCAGGCCGCCTGCGATCATCTGGGCGTCCGTCTCGTCTATCCGCCGTCGGAACTCTGCACCGACAACGCCGCCATGATCGCCGCCGCCGGGGCCATTCATCTCCTGCGCGGCGAACAATCCCCGTTCGATATCAATGCCATCCCGTACCAAAAGCTGATCTAAGCGCCGAGTCGCCCCGGTTTGTCGCGGGATTCCAAAGGAAA
>JAQVRW010000279.1 GCA_028700875.1 Candidatus Zixiibacteriota bacterium
CCCGGCGCCGGTACCGGCGCCGGCGGGCAACGCCAACGGCGATGAACAGCTCAACGTGGCCGACGCGGTGTATCTGATCAGTTATATCTTCAGAGGCGGTCCCGCACCCGTCTGCCCGTAGAACGGACGACCATGGGCGACGGGAAAAACACTTCAAGAGTGCTTTCCCGTCGCTCCGGAAATAGAGCAAACCCACCGGGCGGTGATACTGGCATAGGGCGGGTGGATGAAGGCGGCCCAGGAGGCGTCCTGGGCGCGTGAGGCAGGATATTGGGGATGTTTCGACCTGGCCGGCAGGGGTAGGAAAACTTAAGTATGCGACCTTCGAACGCATGAAGGCAAACCGAAATGGTGATGAACCAATGAGACTAAAACCTTTTGATAGGAGGATAACCAACAGGAGGAAAAAGACACAGAGACACAAGACACGCAACACGAAGGAGTATTGTCAGAATAACCACCTTTAATGCGAGGTAAGTAAATGACGAGCGGAAGAATGTCACTTAGACTCGTCCTGGCGCTACTGGCAGTGTTGGGATTATGTGTGACTGCCGCGGCCGCGGAAAAGCCGGTTGTAATTACGAAGGCTCTTTCCCCGAACGCGCAAGTGACTCCCGATCCGAACTGGGAGTTGAAGGATCAGCTGCAATTCGGCGGTCCTGAACATGGCCAGACTGAATTTGATGTAAACAGCAAGTTTGGACCGTATCGCGGTCCCAGACCGATTCAACAACCGGGGAAAAGTTCTTTTTTGGCCGAAGATTTCGAAGTCTCGGTTCCCCCGGCGACCTGGAGCGCGATTGCGACCCATACTGACACTATGACCTGGTACCAGAATAACTACGACCCGTATTCGGGCACCTATTATGCCGATTGCAAATATGACGAAGCACTGGTTCCCCAGGACGAATGGCTTATTACCCCGCTCATGGATTTCGACGGGGCCTCAACCGACCTGAAAGTCGAATTCTATTTCTTCATGAGCTATGCCTGGAGCGTCGACCCGGATCCCAACTACGATTTGGAACTGTGGATTTCCACGGACGCCGGCGCGACCTGGCCAACCAAGTTGTGGGATCAACACGCGCAGGGCGTGTTTTCCGACTGGACCTACTACAAGGTCACGATTGACCTTAGCGCCTATGTTGGGGAAAAGGACGTCAAATTGGCTTGGCGGTACGTCGGTACCGACGGCGCCGAAGCCGCCATTGATTTGGTGTCCGTGAATGACGATCCTCCGCCGGTCGGCCGTTGCTGCTATGGCGATCCCTTCGCCCCCAGCTGTGACCTGATCAGTGAGATGGCTTGTACCGCATTGAGTGGCAAGTGGGACGGCGCCCTGACCTGCGCTGACGCCTGCCCCGTGGCGGGCCCCGGCGACAACTGCGAAGCTCCGGTTACCTTAACCGTCCCGGCGGCGTTGCCCTATACGGACAACAACTATACCTGCGGCCGGTTGGATGATTACAACTTGACCTGCCTCGGCGGCTATGACGGCGGCGAAGACATCATCTATGAGATGGTGGTGACCGAGGCGGTCGACCTCGACCTTACGGTCGATCCCCAAGGCACGACCTGGACCGGCATCCTGGTGGATGACGCTTGTCCGCCGGATGCGGGTACATGCCTCTACACCGCGACCAACAGCGGTGGCACCGTGTACAAGATGGCCAACAAGCATTTCGAACCGGGCACGTATTTCATCATGCTCGACACCTACCCGAGTCCGGATTGCATCCCGGCTTTCACGCTGACGATCGAAGCGCCGGCCCCCGCCTCTCCGGGCGACAACTGCGCCAATCCGATTCCGGTCAGCATCCCGGCGGCGTTGCCCTATACGGACAACAACTACACCTGCGGCCGGGTGGATGATTACAACGCCACCTGTCTTGGTTACTACGACGGCGGCGAAGACATCATCTATGAGCTCAACGTTACGGCAACGACCAAGGTGGATATCGCTCTGGATCCCCTGGGCACGACGTATACCGGCATTTTGATCGATGCCACGTGCCCGCCGAACGCCACCACCTGTATCGCCATGAGCACCATGAGCGGTTCGACGCCTCACGGCATGTATGGGGTTGAACTGGCTCCGGGAACGTATTACATCATGATCGATACGTGGCCAAGCCCGGCTTGCATTCCGTCATTCGATCTGTCGATCACGGAATTCGCAGGCGGTATCGAAAACGACGATTGGGTCAACGCCACCAAGCTTGATGACGTGACCGATCTGGCGTTTACGACCATTGGGGCCTCGTTCGACGGCCCGGGCGGCTGCCTGACCTCGCCCAACATCTGGTACTGCTACACTGCTTCCTGTGACGGCAATGCGACATTCGACCTGTGCAGTTCCAGCTATGACACCAAGATGGCGATATACGACGGTTGCGGCGATCCGGCAACTTCGACTCTGCTGGCTTGCAATGACGACGCCTGCGGCGTGCAGTCGAAGGCCGTGGTTGCGGTTACGGCGGGTAATGAATACCTGATCGAAGTGGGCGGATACGGCACGAACGTCGGCGCCGGTCTCCTGACGGTGTCCTGCGCTTCATGTCCGACCACTCCGCCGAACGACAACTGCTCCGACGTCACACCGGTGACGCTGACGGCGGGAGTCACTTCGGTTCTGACCGGCGACAACACCTGCGCCACGTCCGATTGTCCCGATTTGGCTCCGGCGACCGAAGCCTGGGAAGCCATCACGCTTCCTGAAAAGATGGATCTGGTCATCACGTATTGCGGCACGACCCCGGCCTTTGAGTTGGTCTATATCATTCTCGTGCCGGATTGCCCGTGCTCCGGGACCTCCATCTTCGCAGCGGCGACGGACTGGGATGCTTGCGGCGACGGCAACGTCACCATGACCTTCCCCGGTCTGGATGCCGGCACCTACTATCTGCCGGTTTTGGCGTTCCATCCTGATTATACGACAGAGTACTATCAGGGGCCGTACACGGTCAACGTGACCGGGACGACGTGGGTACCGCATTATTGCGATGCCAGCGGTGGGTGCGACGAATATATCAGCAATGTCGCAATCGCCGACATAAACAACACGTCGGCTTGCGACGGCTATGGCGATTACACCGGCCAGATTGCGAACCTGACCTACGGCACGCCGTATCCGATCACAATCACCCTGGGCACCTCCTATAGCTCCGATTACGGCGGTGTTTGGGTTGACTGGAACCAGGATTTGGACTTCGATGATGCTGGTGAAGCCATCACATTGGATGTCTCCGCCGGTACGGGTCCGTATACCGGTTCGATTACGGTTCCCGGCGATGCCACCCCGGGCAACACCCGGATGCGTGTCCGGTTGAGCTATTCCAGCTATCCGCCGGCCTGCGGCACCACCTCCTATGGTGACGTCGAGGATTACACGATCAACGTCGGCGGTGAGCAGTCAACCCTGACGCTCGACCCGGCCGCGATATCGTTCGGGCCGACGCCGATAGGGTCAACCGGCAATACGACATTGACGTTGGGCGCCGATGGTGAAGCCAACATCAACTACTCGATTGCCATCACCTATGGGAAGAAGGCCAGCGTGGGCGGCGACAGCAGCCCGGCCGACCCGACTCTCAAGCGCAGCTCGTTCCAAAACTCCGGCATCGTTCCGCCAATAGAGAAAGATGCCAAGGCGTTGCTGTTCGAAGGATTCGAAGGCACGGTTCCTCCGGCCGGATGGACGGCAGTCGTCAATAATCCGTATACGTGGGTAGCCGCCACGACCGCCCCGTACGAAGGCGTTCAAAACGCCAACTGCTACTATGACGAAGACTATACCGGCAACCAGGATGAATGGTTGATCTCACCGGTTATCGACTTCGCCGGCGGCAAGTACGTCCTTGATTTCTGGTGGAACGGCACTTATTACTGGTCCGTCGATCCGTATGACAACTGCGATCTCAGCATCATGTTGTCGACCGACGGCGGTGTTACCTTCCCGGTCACTCTCTGGACGGAAGAAGATTACGGCGTCTTCGAAAGCGGCCTGTGGACTTGGCATAACACCATAGTCGACCTCAGCGCCTTCAAGGACCAGAGTAACGTCAAACTGGCGATAGTATATTCCGGTTACGACGGTGCTCAGTTCGGCGTGGACGCGTTCGGCATCAATCCCGCCCCGTTGTCCTGGTTGTCGGCCACCCCGACATCCGGTACGATCACGGGCAACAGCACGGTGCCTGTGACGGTGGCCTTTGATGCCGCCGATCTCGAAAACGGCACGTACAACGGCAGCTTGGTCATTACGCATACCGGCGCTATGACGAAAGCGACGGCGACGGTTCCGGTGACCCTGGTTGTCGGTGCATCCGGTGCGCCCAACATCACTCCCGATCCGATCTACGCCTTCTACGAATTCGCCATCAATCCGATGACCGTCAACTTCGCGGTCAAACCGGATGATGTGGCCGGGGACTTGGCCGATATCGACCTGGGTTCCCTCCTGATCAATGGCGTGGCTCCGGTGACGGCCGCGATGGACGGCGATAATCTGGCGATGACCATGGGTATGGTCGACTTCATCCATACCTATCCGCTCATGTGGGATGTCGTCGAAGGCATCTATACCGTTTCCGGCGAATTCACCGGGCCGGTACCGTTCTCCGTGGACTTCCCGGTCGCGTTGATCGGCCACATTTCCGGCGATGTCAACCTTGACCAGAAGATTAACATCGGCGATGCTGTCTTTATC
>JAQVRW010000016.1 GCA_028700875.1 Candidatus Zixiibacteriota bacterium
CGGCCGATTTCAACAACCGGTCATAGTCGGTCCGCCGCGCCAAGTCCATTACCCGCACCGGTTCTCCCTCGCGCGCCACCCGGTAGGCCAGCTCCATCGTCTCCGGCGATACCGCTTTCAACTTGGTGTTCTTCTGCCCCCCAACCAGTCGTCCGCGATAAATGAGATTATCCCCCGGGCCGACCAGCATGATCCCCAACGCCGGATAATCGAGCACTTTCTCGCCGATCTTCAGAATCCCCTCGATAATCTCGTCGAAATCCATTATTCCGGCCAGGATACGGCTGTTCTCATACACCATTTCGAGCTGGACATGCATCTTTTCCAGTTCGCTGGTCCGCCTGTTCAGGGTATTGAACAGATTCAGCAGCCGGTTTTCGGAACGGCGGATATGGTCGGCCACGAAATTGACCGTGATGGCGTAGAAACAGATCAAGGTCGAACGCAAAATCAAATTCATCGAGCTGATTTGCCCCAACGTGTCATAGTTGACCCCGATATAGGATACTACCAGGATACCGGCCAGGATGCTGATCGCCGAAGTGGACAGGATATAGGCTCCCATCGAAACCGACAGAAAATAGAAGAGATAAAAATCTGAGACCATCCCTCCGGTGAAACGAGTGAGGGCGGTAAACAGGATGACATCGACCACCAATGTCGTCAGCAGAAAAGGCGCGTTATACTGACGCCGTTGGCGAACCAGATACAGCGAAATGCCGAACAGCGTTGACTGCGCCGCAAGAATGACGATCAGTTCATGGAAGTTTTGTTTGGCCAGAGACCCAAAGATAAGGTACCCGGCAATCCCCAAAATAATAATCGTACGTGAAATCAAGTAGAGTGATTCCACGCGGGGCAGAATAGAACGCGAATCTAGGTGTAATATCTTCATATGCGCGCACCGGAGTACGTTCCCCATTCATATCGGCACGCGCCCGAAGAATCTTAACCCTTTAAACGGTAATCTATTATGATATTCCCCGGACGGCCAACCGTTGCCGGGGGAAGGGGTAGCTACACTCGTGCGGTTTTCCGCGAACTGCGGATTTTCTTGACCGACAGACCGATCACGCCCAAGGACAAGACAATCAAAAGGATATCGGCCGTGATGAGGGCGATATTCCCGGTTGGTATGTACGTGTCTACCAATAGGATGGAAAGTGAGGCGATAGTCGTGACAACCATGAAGAAGGCCGGTATCAAGGTGAACCAACTGCGACGGCCTCTCAGGGTCAGCCAAACCGAAACCGCAATCAGCGCCAGCGCGGCCAGGAGTTGGTTGGTCGAACCGAACAACGGCCAGATCAGCTTGAAGGCGTTGAAATAGGCCATCAAGAACATGATCACCACCGACAACCCGGAATTAAACCAAAACTTGGTCATGATTTTCGGGACCTTCGGGAAAATCAGGACCCAGAACTCCTCAAACAGGTAGCGGTTCAACCGCACGGCGGCATCCAGAGTGGTGATGACAAACCCTTCAATCAGGAGAATGCCGCAGATGGCCCCCAAGGCGATGGGGATTCCCAGGCTGTTATGGAGCAGGCCGCCGGCCGCCAGGGCGAAGGCCAACACAGGGTTGGAGCCGGTATCGGCCCAGACTATTTTCAGATAGTCGGCATACGGCAGCGAGGAAGCCACCGTCACCAGGACCAAAACCGCCAAGGCTCCCTCCAAGGCCATCCCACCGAACCCGATCTTCCTCGCCGCCGACTCGCTGGAAACCTGTTTGCAGGTGGTACCCGAGGCGACCAGGGCGTGAAAGCCGGATATCGCCCCGCAGGCGATGGTGATAAACAACATCGGCCAGATCATTCCCAGCTTTTCCATTCCCGAGGTAAGGGAGAAGGTCGGGAAATTAATCGACAATCCCGAAAAACCGCCGACCAGCGTGGCCGTCACCAGAAGCAGCATCCCGCCATACAGAATCTGGACATTGATAAAGTCCCTCGGCTGGAGAATTATCCAAACCGGCACACCGGCGGCGAACAGGACATAGACCGACATCAACACCATCCAGATCGGCGGCGAAAGAGTGACCGGAAGCAGAAAACCGACGACGAGGGAGACGACACAAATAGCAGACGCCAGCAGGTAACCAACCAATGTCTTGATTCCTTTGCGGTAAATCAACCATCCCAGAAACGGCGCGCAGAGGGTGATGATGATGACCGAGGTCGAGGCGATACCGCCGATCACCCCCATGGTCTGGCCGTCGCGGACGACCGTATGCAGTAAGGTCTGCCCCGGTTCCAGAGACAACTTGTCGACCGGCCACATGGATGTCAACGACATCGCAGTCATGCTCAGAAAGGCCGAGGTGACCAGGACGATCATGATAATCGTGAAGCTGAGGAACAGGAAACGGCCGCTTCGTCCCAGCGACTTGCCGGCGATTTCTCCCATCGACAGCCCTCCCTCGCGGATGGAGGCGAACAGAGCGGTGTAGTCATGGACCGCGCCGAAAAAGACGGTCCCCAGAACGACCCAGAGCCAGGCGGGCCCGAAACCATAGAGGATTCCCAGGGTGGGGCCGACAATCGGCCCGGCGCCGGCGATAGCGGAGAAATGATGAGCGAACAGGACATGGATACGGGTGGGAACAAAGTCGCGGCCGTCGGTTTTGGTATGGGCGGGTGTCGGACGGCTGTCGTCCTCGCCCACTTGCCGGGCGATAAAGCCGCCGTACAACCTCACCGCCAACCCGAGGATAACCAGCGCTGCCGCCACCGGAAAGAGTATGTTCATGTCGTCCCTTTCAAAGAACCCGGTTTTTATATTGCGGGACGGGGTGAATATAGCAATTTTCCTCATGTGCACAAGGGCATTTCACGGCTGACGCAACTTTCGGTCCGACAACGTCGTAGTCGAAGAAGGAGTGGCTGAAAAGAGGATATTCTTATGAGCGTACGAACCTGGTTGGTTTGGCTGGCGGCAGGGGTTTGTCTGGCGGCCGCGGTAATGCCGGATACTGCTTCGGCCTCGATATTCTACGGCGGCAAACGGTATGTGGTCGCTCCCGGGGACACGGTCGGCGATGATCTTCTCTTATGGACCAATGAAGGGGCATTCGACGGCGTAATGACCCAGGATTTGATCATGTTCTGCCGACGGTACAAGATGACCGGACAGGTTCAGGGCAATATCTTCTCGGCCTCGCAATATGCCACCGTCCGGGGCACGGTCGACCGCTCCGCCCGCATTTTCGCTCAGACCGCCACCATCGACGGCATCATCACCAATAACCTGATCGTTTTTGCCAGCGATATCGAGTTGTCCCGTAACAGCCGGGTGGGACGCGACGCGAATCTCACGGGCGGCGAGATTTCGACCTCGGGCGAGATCGGCCGCAACCTGACCATCCATTGCGGGCAGGCGATCATCTCCGGCAAAATCAGCGGCGATGTGGATATCACCGCCGACAAAATATCGATCGTGGCCCCGGCCGAAATCCTCGGCTCGATCAAATACAAATCCAAGGATGAAATCCAGATCGACAACGGCGTCGTGATCTCCGGCGCGGTCGAACGGCTGAAGATCGAGAAGAAGGATACTGAAGACGAGGGCGTCAGTTGGCCGTTTCGTTTCGTGCTGTTTCTGTGCGCCCTGGTCACCGGGTTGATCATCACGGCGGTTTTCAAACCGCATACCGGGCATGCGGTCGCGGCCGTTCTGCAGAAACCGCTGGTCACCCTGGGCGTGGGCTTTGTCGGCTTCTGTATCGCCCCCATCGCCATCCTGGTGTTGTGCCTGACCGTCATCGGCATCCCCGCCGGCATCATCCTGCTGTTTGTCTTTACCGTCTTCTTCTACATCGCCAAAATCTATGTCGCCATCGTCCTGGGACGGTTGATCATCGGCCTGTTCCACAAAACTTCCGTGCCCAAGACGGGCTGGGCCTTGCTGCTGGGCCTGTTTATCATGTTCCTGGTGTTCGCCATTCCGTATCTCGGGTTTATTCTCTATCTGGGCACGATCTTCATCGGCATGGGCGCGATCGCGCTGGGGTTACGCGCCTGCCGCATCGCGGCGGCGGGATCGCCCGCGTCACCTTCCGGCGCGCCACCGCCGGTCGTCCAGTAGTCGCAAACCGCAAACGCTTATAGTTCACCAGACTGTCATTCCCGCGACAGCGGGAATCCATCTTCCCGTGCGGGCTTTCGTTCGTGAGCCCCCCCCAGACTTGGTGTTGTTGATAAACCTCCCGAAACGGTTGCGGCAGGTCTTGATTTCGACGAAGTCGGAATTGTGACCTGCCGCGTGTCGATAATTTTCGAATGCTCTTATACCGCCGGACCGCCCCCTCGTGTGCCACCCCCAAACTTGTTTGGGGGTGTGTGCCTACGCACCGGATACGCCTGCCTTCAGGCTGGGGAAATCTGATCTCCGATTGTAGGGGCACGCGGCTGCGTGCCCGTGAATGATCCCATAACGAAAATCCCCTTCACTTCATCCCGTAGGGGCGAGCGGGTGCTCGCCCACGATCAAATAGGACAACCACATGGGGTTCCACTATATCGAAATCTGACTATGATCCGTAGGGGCGTCCGCCGCGGCGGACGCCCATGGATTGGATCAAGCGAATCGCCACCCGCCCCTACAGAAATAACTCGACTTGAGTTGTAGGGGCCCGCGGCCGCGCGCCCGTGGACGTTTTACGATTGATTCCGTGGGCGGCAGATGTCCACATCTGCCCCGCTGAAGATTGTCCCGGCCGATGCTCACATCGGCCGGGGTGCCCCGCTCCGCCGTCGGCGGACGGTGGGAAAAGTCGTTCCACGATGATGCCTCTGTGATAATAACCGAGTACCCCAACTTTCAGGCGGGAAAATCTGATCTCGAATCGTAGGGGCGAGCGGGTGCTCGCCCACGATCAAATAGGACAACCACAGGAGGTTCCACTACGCCAAAACCTGACTATGATTTGTGGGGACGCTTCGAGAAGCGCCCGTGAACGATCCCGCGACGAATATATTCCCTTCACCTCACTGTAGGGGCGCGAGGCTTCGCGCCCGGGACGTTTTACGATTGATTTTGTGCCGCCATTGCCTTTGATTCTGAACACGGGTACCCCGGCCTTCAGGCTGGGTAAAATCATTGCAGCAATAATATCCCCACCCCGGAGGGGATAGGATACCCTGCCCCGGTCTCATGGACGAGTAATCAACAGCACCCGCCGCGGCGCTGTACATTAAATTGTCATTGACAATCACCTCTCTCTTTTCTATTATGATTATGAGCACCGCATCGGTTAAAGGCGCCAAGCAATACTGAGGTTTATGATGAGCCGGTCAACTCTATTTGGCTTGGTTGTATTTATCGCGTGTTGCCTTCTGCATCCCGGGAAGACGGAGGCGCAGTTCCCAAGTTCGTGCAACATATATCTCCAGGACGACCTATATAGCAGTCGGCTCCAATTCCGTTACGCGGGATTATTTGATACGTTGACCGTCAAAGCCGGTTCGATCACGTCACGCGTGGCCGCTGATGAACCTTTCTATTTTTCCCCGCCTGGCGACAGTTTCTGGATTGAACTCTCTGGCACATCCCAGATGGGCGGATCATATACGGGCCGGATTTTGGTCCGTCTAACCCCTGATTCTTTGGTCATATTTGATTCCCCGGAAAGCGTCTTTCGGGTGGTGAAACCACGTGTCCTGAGGATTCCGGGACATCTCAAGAATCATCTATACTGGTTTACCCCTATGGTCATGCGGAACCGTTACCGCCCGGAGATTTTGGAGAAATACAAGAAGGACCTGAAGGCAATCGGGGCCGAATATGTCAATATGCCCCCGGGGGACTATGGTTGGTTTATTCTGAGAGCGGATTCCACTTACGGATTGATTATCACCCGCGATGTGCGCGGACCGGTGATGTTCTTTTCATATTTCGGCCCTGAAGAGATAATCTCCTGGACGGTTCGAAATATCGCTCGCAATATGCGCAAGCCATGGAATCCGGAAGTATGGGTGGATGTATACTCCGGGCCGCCGGTCACTCCCCAGACGATCCGATCAGGTATTACGGAACCAATTCATGAACAGTGGCCGGAAGATCGGGAACAGGAAATGGACACGGTATTGCCCCGGTCAATCCCGCGGATATATCATGGCAACATATGGGAAGACAGGCATAAAGGATTATTCAATGTCGGGGTTTATATGGAGGGGGTGATGCCGGCTAATGCCATCCAGATACGTTGCCGGGTGCGCCAAACGGACGATGGAATCATGGTTCATCTGACGTCGGTTTTGCCCCGATACATGTCTCCGGGGGCAGCCAAATCTCTGGAGTCCACTCCGTCATACATGGTGGGGGAAAAGATCGTTGATCCCGCACAGCCTCGTTTCAGGCGGCTTGGGGGTGGTTGTTCGTTTTCGCCCTCGTCGGACACATTTAATCTCATCTTCATCAACCTAGCGGACACCGCCAGATTCCGAGTCATGATTGATTCTTCAACGGTCAAGATCACACGCCAGGACGTGAAATTGGTCATATTCGGGCGCAATCAATTCCTGCGCGATCCCGTGGATATGTTTTGGGTTAAGGTGCCCAACCCGTCTGCTATTCAACTCCACCAAGAATGGGTCCGCCAAATAATGGCAAACTGTGCCAAGGCGGGAGCCAAGTTGGTTCTCATGCCGCCCGGTTTATATAGCACCAGTGACGGCATAAAGCGAGTCACAAAGGACTCCATAAATACCGTCGTTGACGAAAGAGGCGAGTCCAGAATACTCTTTTATCGATATCTTGGTCCGAAAGAACCGATTATCTCTGCCGTGGACGTTGACAAGCGGGAAGCATATACACGGCGAGCGGAATTTCCGCTCTATTTTGGACCCAAGAGCAGGAAAACTCCGGCGAACGATACTGACCCGCCGGTGGAATCGCAATGACCGGGTGCCTTACCCATAGTCCCCGCCCCAGCGGGGACGACTGGTGGGTTCAAGTGATTCTGGCTGAGAATTGTCAATCCCCTATATGCGTTGACGATCCCCCCGCAAAATCAACACCACTTTGATGGTGAATACGAATTCATCCCCTTTAATAGATGAAACCATCGCATTCTATACGTCTGGGTACAAGTGACGACCCAAAATCGGCCGGGTGGCCCACCATTCATGGTGGGAAAGCGCGTGCAAAAACGGTATTACGTTTGTATGACGAAATGGGCAAAAACATTAAAAATAACAAGGCAAACCCATTTCCCGGCAATCGCATGCCATCCATGCCATTCCAGCGAATAATTGCGGTTTTTCGGCCGCGAATCGGTAGAAGAATGCCATCGATTTACATAGCCCGGTCGGGAACCCTCCCCCGACCGCAAGTTGTCCGATGGCATGAGGAATGGATTTCCGGCGTCGCACAGAATCGGCGCTTGGTCGTAGGGGCCGGGTTTCCCGGCCCGTTCGGACATCGTTTCCGCGGGCGCGGAAACCGCGCCCCTACCACCCAAAAGCCAAAAACGTTTACAGACCGATGTGTCGGAATGAATAAAAACATCAAAAATAACAAAACGAACCCATTTCCGTGCAACCGCAAGGAGGGCATGCTAGTCCAACGAAAAATCGCGGAACCTAACGTGCAGCCGGGCGCGCCTATAGAATTTATGGGCAGATTAAGGCGGTCATTTCACGCGGGGGTTGGTGCGAAGCGACAACGCTATTCGCTTGCGCTCCAGATCGACATCCAGCACCGTCACCATCACCCGCTGATGCACCTTCACCACGTCCGAGGCGTTCTTGATGTACTTGTCCGCCAACTGGCTCAGATGCACCAGGCCCTCCTGATGCACGCCGATATCGACGAACGCTCCGAACGCCGTGACGTTGGTCACGATCCCCGGCAGGCGCATGCCGGGACGGACGTCCTCCATCGTGTGGACGCTGTCATCGAAATGGAACGGCTCGTACTTCGGGCGCGGGTCGCGTCCCGGACGGGCCAGCTCGGCCATGATATCGTACAGCGTCGGCAGCCCTACCGGCCCGGCTACATAATCCTGAAGCTTGATCTTCTTGCGCAAGCCGTCATCGGCCATAAGGTCTGCTACCGTACAGCCCAGATCGGCGGCCATCGTCTCGACCACGTGGTAACTCTCCGGATGCACCGCGCTGTGGTCGAGCGGGTTGGAAGCATCGGCAATGCGCAAGAACCCTGCTGCCTGTTCGAATGCTTTCGGCCCCAGACGCGGCACCTTGCGGAATCCCTCGCGCGACTTGAACGGCCCGTGCTCGTTGCGGTAGTCGATGATGTTCTGCGCCAAAGCGGGGCCAAGGCCGGAGACATACGTCAGAAGCTGCTTGCTGGCGGTGTTGATCTCCACGCCGACGGCGTTGACGCAGCTGATGACGGTATCATCCAGGGCCTGTTTGAGCGCGGTCTGGTCGACATCGTGCTGGTACTGGCCGACGCCGATCGCCTTCGGTTCGATCTTGACCAGTTCCGCCAAGGGGTCCATCAACCGCCGCCCGATCGACACCGCCCCGCGCACGGTGAGATCATGGTCGGGAAATTCCTCCCGCGCCGCTTCCGAGGCGGAATAGACCGAAGCGCCGGACTCGTTGACCATCTCGACGAGCACGTCGGAGGGCAGATTCAGCTCGCGGACGAATGCTTCCGTCTCCCGTCCGGCGGTGCCGTTGCCGATGGCGATCACCTCGATCTTGAAACGGCGATACAGGTCGCGGATGACCTTGCCGGCTTCTTTGCGTCGCTCTTCCTCGTCGTGCGGGTAGATGACGACATGATGCAGCAGCTGTCCCTGACGATCCAGGCAGACTGCCTTGCATCCGGTCCGATACCCTGGGTCGATGCCAAGGATGGCCTTTTGCCCCAGAGGCGGGGCCATGAGCAATTCGCGGAGGTTGTCGGCGAAGACCTTGATGGCGACATCGTCGGCCCGATGACGCGAATCGGCCCGCATCTCGGTTTCCATCGAGGGAGCTAAAAGCCGCTTATAGCCATCCTCGATCGCCAGCCGCACCTGCCCGGCGGCATAATTGTCGGCGATGATGAACATCGTGTACAATATTGCCAACGCATCCTCTTCGGGAACCTCGATTCCGAACGACAGGATACCCTCGGTCTCGCCGCGCCGTATCGCCAGGATTCGATGCGAGGGGGCCTTGGCCAATGGTTCGTGCCAGTCGAAATAATCGGCGAACTTGGCGCCCTCGACTTCCTTTCCTTCATTCACGCGGCAATAGACGACTCCCTGATCGGCAAACAGCGCCCGCGTCTTCGCGCGGGCGTCGGCGTCCTCGCTGATCCATTCGGCGATGATATCGCGCGCGCCGGCCAGGGCCGATTCGATATCGGGAACTTCTTTTTCGGGATCGACGAATACTTCCGCCTCTTTCAAAAGATCGATATCATCCTGGGCAAAGATCAACTCGGCCAATGGTTCGAGGCCCCGTTCCTTGGCGATAGTCGCCCGGGTGCGGCGTTTGGGCCGGAAGGGAAGGTAGATATCTTCCAATACCGCCATCGTTTCGGCGGCGTCGATTTTGGCCTTGAGCTCATCGGTCAGAAGCCCGCGCTCTTCGAGCGATTTCAAAATCGCCTCGCGCCGCTTGTCCAGGTCGCGAAGCTGGCCGATCCGGTCGCGGATTGCCGTGATCTGGACCTCGTCGAGCGTCCCGGTCGCCTCCTTGCGGTACCGGGCGATAAACGGCACCGTGGCGCCGTCATCCAGAAGTTGCACAGTGGCGGTCACCTGGCCGGTCTGGAGTTTCAGCTCCCCGGCGATTTTCCGTATATGTATATTGATCATCCTGTCAGTCTCACCTTTCGCGCCGGTATAATACACTGCCGAACACGGAAAGGAAACAGGAATCGGCGGCAAACGATCGGGACGCGCAACTATGTTGCGTTTCCGTCGTATCAAATACATAATGCAGGGTTAGGGAAACAGGATATTAACACAGGTGATGACTATGAAGAAAACATTGCTAATGCTGGTTTGTGCGGTGCTGGCCGTAATCTTTTGCACGTCCGGGTGGGCGGCGATAAACGATCCGTACGAAATCCTCAACCGCTATTATCAAGCGATCGGCGGGCTGGACAAGATCAAGGCCATGAAAACGTCGTATGTCGAGGGAACGATCGTGATCGAGGGGACCGGTCTTCAGGGAACGTTCAAGCAGTGGACCGAATCTCCGATCAAGAGCCGCCAGGAGGTCGACCTGACCATCTTCAAACAGACTACCGGCGACAACGGCCAGTTTGCCTGGACCGTCGACCAGAATGGCAAAGTGCAGCCGCTCCAGGACGAACGTTCGACGCAGGATCATCAGGTCAAGCTTTTGACCGCCGAATTCGATTTCTTGAACCGCGACTCCAAAAACTTCAAGGTGACGTTCGACGGAACCGACACAGTCGGCGCTGCGACTTGTTATGTGGTCAGGACAACCAACAGCATCAATCAGGATACTCTGCAGCAATACTTCGATACGGCGACATTTCGGCAGTTGCAGGCGATCAGCATCAAATCCGACGGCCGGACGAATACGCGGTATTTCGATTACCGCGACGTCAATGGCGTGCTGGTGGCATTCGAGGAACAGTCGGTCGAGTACCCGACCATGATGAAGCAGGTGGTTAAACTGACTACGGTTAAAGACAACATCGCCGTGGAAGCAACGATGTTCGAACCGCCCACGGAAGACGTCAAGGATTTCCGTTTCGTCAACGGCCGAAGCGCCGAAGATATCCCTTTCCGGTTTATCGAAAATCATATCTACCTGATGGTGAATATCGCCGGCAAGGAACGGCTGTGGGTGCTTGACTCCGGCGCGGATATGACCGTTCTCGATGCGGCCTTCGCCAAAGAAGCCAATATCGCCGTGGAAGGTTCGATGAAGGGGCAGGGGGCCGGGCAATTGGTGGATTTATCGTTTGCCGACCTCCCCCCGTTTTCGCTGGCGGGATTGGAATTCGACAAGCAAAAGGCGGCGGTTATCGATATCAACCCGACGATTCGGCAATGGGTCGGGTTCGACATCGCGGGAATACTGGGGTATGATTTCCTTTCGCGGGTGATAACCAAGGTCGATTATGCCAACGAGAAGCTCTCGTTCTATGACGTCGACAGCTTCGTGTACAACGGCCCGGGTGTGGTGCTCGACGCTCCCGTGGCGGGACAGGGTTTCGATCTTCCGGTAACCGTCGATGGCGTCTATGGCGGGTTGTGGAGCCTCGATCTCGGCGCCGGCGGGATGGCGTTCTTGTATCCATTCGCCGAGAAGAACGGCCTGTTGAAAATGAAGGGGGTGGACGGCCTCGGTTTCGGCGCGGGGGGATCGTCGCCGCGGCGCACCTGCCGGTTCAAGACGATCGAGTTTGCCGGGTTTGTCAAAGAGAAGCCATTGGTCACGATTACGATGGAAAAGGGTTCGGGCGCGTTCGGTGATGCGTTCCTGACCGGCAATATCGGCAATACGCTGCTGCGTCATTTTGTGCTGTATCTGGATTACAAGCACGGCAAGGTGATAGTCGAGAAAGGCAAGGATTTCGACCGCGTATTTCCGGAGGACCACAGCGGCCTGACGGCCGGGGCGACCACGGATAACAAGATCGAAGTCGTGTATGCCTCGCCCGGCACACCGGCAGAGAAAGCCGGATTCAAGGCGGGCGACATCATCACGTCGTTCAACGGCATCGGCACGGATTATCTCGGCGGAGTGCTGGCGATAATAAAGATGTTGCGCGAGAAACCGGGTACGACCTACACGGTCGGCATTTTGCGTGATGGCAAACCGTTGACCCTGAAAATGACATTGAAAGATCTGTACGAGTAAATAGCTGCTTGGTGCGCGGCGGACGGGGACGTCCGCCGCGAAGACTCTCCCCAACTCCTGGCCTGCTGCGATTTTTCGTTGGACTATCATGATTGCCTTGCAGTTGCACGGAAATGGGTTTGCTTTGTTATTTTTGGTGGTTTGCATCATTCCGACATACCAAAGTAAAACTTTGGGCGCATGCATTTCCCCACCATGAATGGTGGGCCACCCGGGGTTCGCGGGTATGACAGGCTGGTAGTGATCCGTAATCGCTAGCATTCTTCTACTGATTTGCGGGCAAAATGGCGGAAAAATTCGTTGGATTAGCATGGATGGCATACGGTTGCGGGAAAATGGTTTCGCTTTGTTATTTTTTGTGTTTTTAGTCATTCCAATGCACCGATCTGATCCTTTATGCGAGTCCAAGAGCCTTACAGTATAAGTCGCAAGTCGGCATTCCCAGAACACCCCCAAGCCAAAAGCTTGGGGGCGCCACCCGAACCGAATGTCGGGCGGTGTCAGGGACTTTATCCTAATGCCGTCAGTCGATTTGCGATAAGGAAGAGATTCCTGTTCGCACAGGGAAATCAATGGCATTCTTCTACTGATTTGCGGGCGAAATGGGGGAAATTTTCGTTGGATTAACATGGATAGCATGCGGTTGCGAGAAAATGGTTTCGAATTGTTATTTTTGGTGTTTTCACGGTTTGGCCATATCGGTGTGACGTTGATATGGCCCTCCTCCCCAGCGCCTCTCCCAGGAGGAGAGGGGGAAAGCTTCAAGGGGCGGCGGCGGACGCACGTATAGACGCAGGCTGATATACCCATACATATATGCCGCCGGATTCGTTTTCACCATCAAAGTGGTGTTGATTTCGCGGATGGGGAATCAAAAGCGGGGACCCACTTCGCGGTAGCGGGATCGGCCACCGGCACCTGAGTCGCCTGGGTAGTTTCCCCGTCAAAGGAGATAATCCGTGGTAATTCCTCTTGCAAAAATAATATCAATCCGCTCAACCATTCTTCATATTTGTCCAGATTATCAGGTGCGATGCAGTTCCAAGTGATGTTCATCGGAAAGTGGACTTTGCGAAACATATAGGGACGTCGATTTTGACCCCAATGAATGTGTGGCTGGTAAGGTTCTTTCAGGCCCGAAGGGCAGTTCCAATGTATTAATATTAGTTCCGATGCGTCTTCATCAACAAGTTTCAAATTGAGTTTCCGAAATGCGTACTTTGTCGTCCCTCTTTTCTTATCCTCTTTGGTCGCCCATTGTTCGCAATATTCTCCAAAAAGATTTAAACTACACGTTCCTGATTTCAGCCGGAATACGCATTGTTGGCCGCCAATCTCGCGCCTGCTTACGGCTTGTGTTTTAAGCACCAATTCAAAGAGCGATTTGTCTCGAGAGGATCTTTGTACCTGAGAATCCTTACTCAGCTCGCGCAAATGGATATTCAGCCACCTCTCATGCTTGTCCAAGGAATCAATTTCCATAACTGGTCCTATATTAGAGAAAGCTCCACTAAGTCCAGTTGATAAACGTTGGCTATGAGGGAATCAAGTTTCGATTGAATATTAGGATCGAATCCGTGATGATGTGATCTTCGCGCAATTTCCGCCAGCTCTTTTCTATCCGTTTTATCAGCTAACTCGAAATTTGGGATAGCTATGCTTCGTGTGAATCGTTGATCAAAATCATACTGGCCACCCTTTAATCGACGGCTTTTCCTTGCAACGATACGCATATACAAGGGGCTATTCAGAATGGCCAAATAAAAGAACCATGCGTCGTCATCAGTAAAAGGATGGTAAGGTATCAAGATACTCCCGTTTGTGACCGCGTACTTCCCATCATTGTCAAGAGCATAACTTCCAGAAAGTCCAAAATTGCAACAAACCAGTTTTCTCTCAGACATGTCTTTTGCGTTCCGAGGCCTGACAAGTTCCCATATGCTTGCATTAGCCATACTTGATCGTTGCTCAAGGTGCGTCCGATGCTTCTCCAAATGTGCCAAAATCTTTGGGTATTTGCTCTTCATTACGGTCGCTTTGAGTGGTTTTCCATCTTTATAGGCATAGATAAGTCTTCTCCGGTCAGAGTGGATTTGCCATCCATAAAGGTTTTCATCATCTGCCACGGGCATGAGTATGTCATGTTCGGCTCGTGGGAAAGCACTTACATCTTCTATTATGAAAGCACTCTTCCGCCCTATTCGGATACCTTGCCGGATTTTAAAGATTTGCCCCAAGGCAGGATGTGCAATCTCCAATCTATTTAAGACGGATCCAAGTTCTTTGGGAATTAGATTCCACTTGGAATTCCATGTTGATGAATCAGCGCGAAAGAACTCCCATTCAAACTTCGATTGATATTTCTCAATCTGTACGGCGCGCAATGCTAAATCGAGCGTTTTACGGCAGTACAGGACTCTCGTGGGATAGCATGTGGAGACATTTTCACGTTTCTGCAAAATGAGGAGAGCAATCTGCGTCTCACCCCGCGGGAATATGCCATACTCCTCAAATTTCCCGACGAATTTTATTTGCGAATTATTCACTAAATACTGCCTTATATGCGAACTATATTCGGCTTCAAGGAATGCCGCTGGTAGCAATATCGATAGTATCCCATTTGGCTTGAGATTATTGAAGGCGAGGAATAAAAAGACTGAGGATATGTCTACTTTCCCGTGTCCCAAACCACCAAGAATGGTACGAGATAGTCTTTGTTCTTGAGCGGACTGCTGATCATAACCCTTGAAAGGCGGATTCATTAGGATAATATCTAACCGTTTTCTTCCTTGCCGAATCTTGCTATCGGAAAGAGCGTCCGCCGTAGTAGGCGAAAAACCTTCGGTAAGGCTTCCCTGGCAGGCATATGTAGTCATGGCGATACTGAGGCGTGCGGCTGCGACTGCAGATGGAATAATATCGTTGCCATAAAGCCTGCCAAGTAATTGTTTCGTAATTCCGCCTGTAATCTCTTTTCTTGATTGAATATTCAATAGAAAATGACGCAAGAAGACACCAGATCCACAAGCAAAATCGCCGACAGCAAGATTTGCCCAGTCTTCTTCATTTATATCCTTCAACGCTTGCCCTACCATAAATTGTGCCAGATATTCGGGGGTATACAAAGCACCTGTGCCACGTTGCCAACGAAGTACAGTTTCATATTCTGGGAACAATGAAATGTTGCCATTCTCAGCATAGTATGAAACCAGCGCAATATACTTTTCATAGATTTGTCCAATTGAATATCCCGCAATAAGATTCAAGTCATATTCGTATCTACCTTGTTTGGTATCTCTATATGAAGATGGAATCCAATCGAACACCATCCTGTCTATATCTGGAGAAATCCTGGTCAAGCGGCGGAAATTGAATAACTTCGTTTCCATGGGGAGGCCTAAATCCCTGAAAACATTTCGGACCAATTCCGAAAATGTCGTGACAGCGCCACTTTTTATTAGTTGCTTTATATCGATCCGGCCTAAACCGCACGCAAGGTCGTGGTCTTCAAGGAAACGAAGAAAAATAACCGCGTTCAATATATCATCGATCTCAGCTTTCGTTCCAACTCGGGGGCTATTGGGGTCACCCGTGAGCGTACGTTTGAGCATCTCAATTGAGCTAAGCAACCTGTCCGAAACGTCGTCATAATCGGGTACAACAATATACTCCTCCGCAACACCGAGGTGTTCGCCCAAAGCTTGAGGTGGTAATTCATCAAGTGTAACTTGTCTACGGTGCAATTGCCTTTCCGATATTCGATTATTAAAGACGTGTAGGCAATTATTGCCCAAAATGATATGCCAATCGCATAGTGTGTTGAAGGAGATGGAAAGGAGCTTTCGCATATCATCATATGCATCAAGCGGGAGGTCGTGGAGTTCTGTCGGCAGCGTCACTACTGCACTTGATCTTTGCCCTTGCCGGATCAACAGATGAGTACCGTAGTCTTCTATTCGGGTGGAAAGTGATTCAACTTGTGTGTTACCCTCGAAGCTACGGAAGTCACTCAGCCATGCCTCCCGGCCTTTGTCGCTCGCATCTATATAATCTTTCCACGATAGTCTGGTCATACTATGTGACGCCTTCCTTACTGGAGCTAAGTGTATTAAATCTTTGCATATTATCACTCAGTTGTCAATATTTAACAAAAAGTTTGTGATTTTCGTTAGGTTGGAGTACTCCCAATCCCAAGGGAGTGGGGTGACGAACGCGGACTGGCATCAGCTATTCACTAAATGTCCCTACGCCGTCATGGTCTTAATCAAACGGCGTCAGGGGGTTCCTGACGCCGCATATAGACCAGGGGGATTGAAAGTTCTGGTTACGTTCCGTTAACGGTGTATCGACGCTATATCTTCTCCACCAACAAGATCTTGCCGTCGGGGAAATCGATCGAAAGCGATAAGCCGCTTTTCAGATCATCCACCGTCGTTTTGATCGGCGGCGTCTCCTCATCGGCGAACTGATCCGACAGCTTGATCTTCGCGCCCTTGAACCCCAGCTTGCGCAGATCGACCTTCAGCAGAATTTCCTTGGTGCGCACGTCGGTGGCATCGTGCAATTCCCCGGCAGGAGGGGCCAGCAGGAAGATCACGAACGCCTTCTCCCCTTTCTGGAAGACGACTTCGACATTGGGGTCGGAGACGAACGCCGCGGGCTCCAGTTTGATTTCCTCGAAGATGGATTCCAGATGATACAGCTTGCGGAAATCGCCGCCCGAGGCCAGGTCATAGGTGAACATGAAGACTTTGCCCTTGAACCGCGTCGATACCAGCCCGACAACTTTCTCTTTCACCGTGGCCAGTTTCTTGACCTTCGGGTCGGTGGAACGGATCGTGCCGAACAGGTACGACGTGAACACCTGTCCCTTGCCGTACTCCACCTCGCCGACACTCTCGGAGCGGGTGGTTTTCATGTGGAGGGCTTTGGCCAGCGTGTCGTTTTCACGGCCCAGGTCGTCATAGTGCGGCAGAAGGCCGGTCAGGATGATGTTGACCCCTTTTTCCGCCAGCGCGATGATATTCTGCTGGGCCTGCTCGGACATGAACTCGGCCACCGGCACCAGCACTGTCCCGAACTTTTCCAGCCGTTCGGGGAAGGCGATATCGCCGACACCATAGTCGAACCGCAGATGGCTAAAATCGCGGCAGACGCCATTGAACGATTCGGTCAACAACCGGCTGATATACCCCAGCTTTTCGGGATGCGGCAGGTCGGTCACCCACTGGTACGGACGGTAGAATGCCGCCGCCAGCGCGTTATCCGGTTCCAGAAGATTGATTTCCAGCTTGGGGATGGCCGTGTTCAACCGTTTGATGATTTCGAACCCGGATCCGATCGTGCCGTCCTGGTCCACCGGACCGCCATACCAGTATTCGCGGTTGATGAACATGTAATGGTTGAATCCCTTGAACCCGCCGGCCAGCCCGGCGGCGACGAAATACCGGCGACGGCCGTCGGTGATCGGAAACATCTTTTCGGACTCGCTACGGTTGGTGGTCATGCTGCCGGAGATGAACGATGGCGCCCAGGCGAAATCGGTCATCGTCCGCATGTACCGGGCCTTCTGCATCAGGTCGAATGCGGTGCCATCGGGAAATACCGAAGCTCCCACCAGATGTTCTTCCTCATGGGCGGTTTTCAGGGCAAATGCCGGCAACGGGTGTTCGCCGCGGAAATACAGGGATCGGAAGAAAAGCGGCAGGACCGTGTACGACCGGAATAACTCTTCCAGGCCGTTTAAGAATTCCGACAGGCACCATTCCTTGAACTGGAACCAGTCCATCATCTTCGGCATATCTTTCAAGCCCGCATCGGAAAGATCGCGCGGCGGCTGGACTTCGGCGAAGCTCTTGCATTTCTCGTGGTAGGCGGCATTCAGATTCTTGATATCGCCGTATTTGGCTTCCAGATGCATGGGGTAAAGCGTGGTAACCACGTAGTCGTTGTAATCGGCTTCCAAAGGCTTGGTCCGATGACAAAAGGAAGTCTCGAAATCGAACTCGATCAGGAAAACCGGCCCTCGGGGATGGATATAATTCTTGGTCGTCTCGATCAGGTTTTTCATGTAGTTTTTAAGGTAATGCTGGAAATTCGGATGCAGATAACTCACCAGCTTCCCGCCGGGAACATTAACTACCTCAGTCAGGGAGACCGTATCCCCCTTGGCATCGCGGGCCAGGAGCGTTTGATCGGCCAGAACGAAATCCGGGATGCCGCCGTTAGGCCATTGCCCGGCGATCCACGGCCCCGGCCGCAGGATGACTTTAAACCCGAACTCCCGCGCCAGCTCCAAGAACACGATCAGATCTTTGCGAGGATCCTGAAAGCCGTTGAAATCGATATCCTTATTCTTGTCCTGGTGCAGATTCCACGGGACCGCCGTCGAGATGATTCGGAACCCGGCTCGTTTGATCCGTTCGAAGCAGACCGACCAGTGCCGTTTGTCGACCCGGAAATAGTGCATTTCGACCGAAAAAGGGTAATAGATGTCTTTTCCGATCGTCAATCGGTTAAGATCAACGCCAAGCATATAACTCCCTGAAAATCAAAGGATTACAATATATCCGCATCCTTAAACGTGCTATAATCTTAACGAATCCATCGCAAAATGTCAACTAAAATCATCTACCTTATCATTCCTCGCATTTTAAGGCATTGTGAATCAATAAATTATGGCGATTGTTTTAAGATCGAAGCGGCTACATCCATCAGAATTGCCTAAAAGGTCAAGAATTATGAGAAATATCCACTTTCCACAACTTGTTAACAGTGTTGATATTATGAGATCGTAATTGATTATATATTTGGAAGATTATAATCAATT
>JAQVRW010000280.1 GCA_028700875.1 Candidatus Zixiibacteriota bacterium
GGGGACGCGCCTTCTGCCGGCACATCTCGACCAGTTCCCGACGGCCCGACACGCAGCCGCCGGAAGCGCCGCCGAGGGCCTTGCCGAACGTGGTGGTGATGATGTCGATCTTGCCCATCACGCCGCATTTTTCGTGCGTACCCCGACCGGTCTTGCCGATGAACCCGGAGGCATGGGAATCATCCACGAACACCATGGCGTCGTATTTTTCGCCCAATGCCACCATTTCATCGAGCTTGGCGGTGTCGCCGTCCATCGAGAAGACGCCGTCGGTGATGATGACTTTCAACCGTTTGTCGGCGTGGAGTTGGAGTTTCTCTTCCAGATGCTGCATGTTGGAATGCTTGAAGGTGTCATGCACCGCGCCGCAGAGACGGATGCCGTCCACGATGGAGGCATGCACCAGCCGGTCGGAGATCATGACATCGTCCTGGGTCAGGATCGCCTCGAACACTCCCCCGTTGGCATCCATGCAGGACGGAAACAGGATGGTGTCTTCGGTCCCCAGAAACTTGGTGACGCGCTGTTCCAGTTCATGGTGAATATCCTGGGTGCCGCAGATGAACCGCACCGAGGACATCCCGTAACCGCGGCTGTCCAATCCCGCGTGGGCCGCCTTGACGACGTCCGGGTGGCTGGACAACCCGAGATAATTGTTGGCGCACATGTTGATGACTTTTTTCAGGGCTGACCCGGTCGGAAACTCGACTTCGATATCGGCCGCCTGGGCGGAATGGATATACCGTTCCTGCTTCAACAACCCGGCATCCTGAAGCGCCTTGATCTGCGTCTGATAGATTCCCCGTACTTTATCGCTGTAACCCATCGTTCCACTCCTTACCGGGAGCCGCCGCGAAAGCGGCGGCCTGTTCCCGTCTGATCGTTGACCGCAAGCCGGATAACCCGGCGAACGGCCGTTCTACTTTAAAAACTCCTTGACCAAGGTCACGATCTTGTTGACCGAATCGAACGCCTCCGGCGTGGCCTTGTCGTCCGGAATGGAAATCTTATACTTGTTTTCCAGAAACCGTTTCAATGATACCATCGAAAACGAATCCACGATTCCGCCTGAAATCAATGGCGTGTCAAAGGTGATTTCCTGCGTGTCGTCTTCGAGGTATTCCGCGATGACGTACTTGAGTACGACGTCTTTCATCTCATCCATGTTCATCTCCTCTATGCCGAATTAGCTTGTCTCTTAGTCGTCGTTTTCCAGCGTGGAAACATCGCCGATTTCCTCGCCCCATTCCTTGGCATGCAACACCCGCCGCATGATCTTGCCGCTGCGGGTCTTGGGCAGGGAATCCACGTATTCGATTTCCTGCGGCATGGCCAAGGGCGACAGTTTCTTGCGGATGAAGTTCATGATCTCCAGTTCCAGATCGGGTCCGGGGGTGAAGCCCGGCTTGAGCGTCACGAAGGCCTTGACCACCTCCATGTTGACGTCGTCCGGCTTGGCCACCACCGCCGATTCGGCCACGGCCTGATGCTCCAGCAGGGCCGACTCTACTTCAAAGGGACTGACCAGGTGACCGCCGGTATTGATGATATCATCGTCCCGGCCGGTGAACCAGAAGTACCCTTCCTTGTCGATCCGGGCGCGGTCGCCCGACAGGTACCAGCCGTTTTTGAATTTCGCCTTGTAGGTGTGCTCGTTGTTCCAGTAGGTGCGCATCATCGAGGGCCATCCCGGCTGGAAGCCGATCAGGCCGACTCGTCCCGATTCGGTGATCGGTTCGTAGGTCTTGGGATCCAACACCGTGGCGGTGATACCGGGGAACGGCCGGCCCATCGAACCGGGTTTGATCTTCATGCCGGGGAAATTGGTCAGCATGATCGAACCGGTTTCGGTCTGCCAATAGGTGTCATGGAACGGCAGGCCGAACACCCGCTCCGACCAGATGACCGCTTCGGGGTTCAACGGTTCACCGACCGAGGCCAGATGCCGTAGCGCGGACAGGTCGAACCTCTTGACGACTTCGTCGCCGGCTTTCATCAGCGACCGGATGGCGGTCGGGGCCGAGTACCAGACGGTCACTTTCATCTTTTCCGCGAATCGATACCAGGCTTCGGCCGAGAAACCCGAATCCAGCACAACCTGCGTCGCGCCGAGGGCCCAAGGGGCGATGATGCCATAGGAAGTTCCCGTCACCCAACCCGGATCGGCGGTGCACCAGTAGATGTCTTCATCGTGAATGTCCAGGACCCATTTGGCCGTCAGGTATTGGGCGATCAAGGCATAATGCACGTGCTTGACCCCTTTGGGTTGGCCGGTCGTGCCGGAGGTATAGTGCAGGACCGAGGGCGTCTCCGCCTTGGTCGGAAAGATGTCCAGCGTATCCACCGGGGCGGCTTCATCCAACGAGAACGCCGACTCCTTCGGGCCGAGCGGCCGGGCCGGGTCCTGGTCGACGATGATGAGATGCTCCACGGCCGGGAGTTTATCCAGAATCTTGCGCACTTTCGGGGCATGCTTGCGTTGGGTGATGATCGCCTTGGTCTGGGCGTCGTTCAGGCGGACGAAAAGAGACTCGTCGCCGAACGCGGAGAACAACGGCTGGGCAATGGCGCCGATTTTCAGGATACCCAGGAAACCGATATACAGTTCCGGGATTTTATCCATGAAGAGACAAACGCGGTCGCCATCTTTGATCCCCAAACTCCGCAGGTAGGCGCCGATCGTGTTGCTGGCGCGACGGATATCATGATAGGTGTATCGTTTTACTTTGCCGGCTTGGTTTTCCCAGATCAGGGCAGGCTTGTCCCCTTTGCCCATTTGGCAGATTCTGTCGGAGCAATGCCATCCGATATTGAGAACGTCCCCCGGTTTGTATCCCAGTTCCTTTTCGGATATCGACCAATCAAAATCCTTGGCCCGCTCCTCGTACGACCCGAAGTAATACATCTCCTCGCTACCCTTTCATGTTTCCAAGGTGACAATGGCCGCAGCCAATTCATGTATATGCGTCAGGGAAACCTGCACGGCGATGATATGGTTCTGCTCAGCCATTTTGCTGGCCTGACCGTGCAACCGACACGATGGTTTCCCCAGCTGATCATTGATGATTTCGATTTCCCGGAAGGCGATCCCCTCCCGCCATCCGGTGCCCAGGGCTTTCAGAAAAGCTTCTTTGGCGGCAAACCGGGCGGCGAAATTCTGAGCGCCGTACCGTTTGGTTTGGCAATAGGCGATTTCCCCCGGCGTGAAGAGCGACTCCTTGAGGCCGCTTTCCTGCGCCAGTCGTTTTTCGACCCGCGCCACCTCGACCTGGTCTATACCGATCCCGAAGATCATAGATATGCCGGAGTCTCCGTCCGGCTGATTATCCTTTCACCATTTCCGCGGCGACTAGCCGCGCTACGCCTTCGATCATGGCCTTGGTCATCCCGGACAGATCGTATTCCGGCGCCCAACCCCATTCGCGGCGGGCGGCGCTGTCATCCATATAATTGGGCCAGGAATCGGCGATTCCCTGCCGGATCGGATCGACGTCGTAATCTATGGCGAATTCGGGGATATATTTCCGGATTTCCGCCGCCAATTGGGTCGGCGTGAAATGCATGGCCGTGATGTTGAAGGCGTTGCGGTGTTTCAACCCGGAGGCGTCGGCTTCCATCAATTGGATCATGGCCCGGATGGCATCCGGCATGTACATCATATCCAGCGACGTATCCGGTTTCAGATAACAGGTGAATCGTTTGTGCTTGAGGGCCTCGAAGAAGATGGCCACCGCGTAGTCGGTGGTTCCGCCGCCTGGTTCGGTCTGATACGAGATCAAGCCGGGGAAACGGACACCGCGCGTATCCACGCCGAAACGGTCGTGATAATAGTTGCAGAGGAGTTCGCCGGCCACCTTGGTAACACCATACATCGAATGCGGCCGCATGATCGTATCCTGCGGGGTGTTGTCGAGCGGGGTGGTCGGCCCGAAAGCCCCGATGGAACTGGGGAAAAATAGTGCGGCCTTGTACTGACGGGCCGCTTCGAGAATAGTGTACAGGCCGCCCATGTTGATTTTCCAGGCCACTTGCGGTTTCTTTTCGCCGACCGCCGACAACAAGGCGCCCAGATGATAGATGGTGTCGATCCGGTATTCTTCCACCACTCGCCCGACCCGGTACTCATCGAGCACATCCAAAAACTCAAAGGGTCCGCTGTCGCGGAATTGCGGGTCGGTGGGCATCCGGATATCGCTGGCAACGACGACGCCGGTTTGGTTTCTTTTCCGCAGGGCCATGGTCAGTTCCGAACCGATCTGGCCCAGAGCGCCCGTTATCAATATGTTCTTCATTTCACAATCCTTCTTTTGCCCGAAAGCGCCGCGCCTGGCGGATCGTTGCCCGCCGCAGGCGATGTAACAGCCTGAATATATACACATTGCGCCGCGACAAATCAAGACCGTTTCGCGGTTGAAAAAGATTGAATTTGCAGGAATAGGCCCGGAAATGGGCCGAAATCGGCTCCGGCCGGACCGTCGGTTTCCGGCCGGAGTCGTATCGCGGGAATTAATTAAGCCGGTTAAGGCTGTACATCGGGTCCCAGGCGGGCAGGACGGTCGGCCCCTTCCTGGAAAGTTTGACCAGTTCGTCCGACAGGTATTTCTTGTGGATGACCAAGCCGAAAACATAGCGGTCGAACCAGTCGTTGTACATTGTCCACATCCCCTTGTCGCCGCGGTCGGTACCCCAGCTGT
>JAQVRW010000281.1 GCA_028700875.1 Candidatus Zixiibacteriota bacterium
CTTCATCGTTTCGGGACAGATCTTCTTGAGATGAGCCTCGATCTTGTCGCAGATTTCCATCGGTTTCATATTCGGCACCAGCCGCATCGTGATTTTGGCCGAGGCCCAGGATGGAATGATCGTCTTGTTTCCCTCGCCCTGGTACCCGCCGGTGATGCCGTTGCATTCGAGGGTGGGACGGATCCAATTCTGCTCCAGGACCGAGTATCCCTTCTCGCCCCATAGCTTGGGCGCCCCGGTGGAAACCCGATACTGTTCCGGGTCGAACGGCAGCTTGGCGTATTGTTCCCGTTCCCAAGCCGTGGCCGTGTAGGTGTTGTCATAGAATCCCGGAATGGTGACCCGGTTGTTCTCGTCATGGAGCGACGCGAGCATCTTGCTGAGCATGATGATCGGGTTGGCGACCGCGCCGCCGTAGGAACCGGAGTGCAGGTCGTGGTCGGGGCCGGTCAGTTTGATTTCGACGAAGGCGATCCCGCGCAGGCCGAAGTTGATGGCCGGAAGGTCGCGCCCATACTGGGAGCCGTCGGATACCAACACCACGTCGGCCGCCAGCTTCTTGGCGTTCTTTTCGATAAATCCGGTCAGGTTATCGACGCCGGCTTCTTCTTCGCCCTCGATCAGGTACTTGACGTTCAGGGGCAGTTTCCCTTCAGTCGTCATGTACGCCTCGGCCGCTTTGAGATGGGTAAACAACTGCCCTTTGTCGTCCGTCGCCCCGCGGCCGATCAGGAAATCGCCCTCTTCGATCGGCTCGAACGGCGCGGTTTTCCAAAGGTTGAGCGGATCGACCGGCTGGACGTCGTAATGTCCGTAAATCAACACGGTCGGGACCTTGTCCGAAACATGATATTCGCCGCAGACCACTGGGTGTCCCCCGGTTTCGCATATTTCGGCCTTGAAGCCGAGCTTTTTCAGGTAATCGGCCACCCACTCGGCGCACTTGCGGACGTCACCGGCATGGGCCGATTGAGCGCTGATACTGGGGATTCGCAGGAAGTCTTTCAACTGCTCCAACGATTCCTTTTCGTTCTTCTTGAGGTATTCCAACGGATTCATCGTTCATCTCCCTTGATAAAGAAATTCAATAGCCCAATATATAAAGACTGATCCGGGAATTCAAGTACTTGGTTCCGGTAACTCCGGCCGTAGATCATCATTCGGATAGACCCCCAGATGGTTTGAACCCATGGACAGTCTTCAGGTTATGAAATGACGACCGGAATAGGGGGCTAGTAATCTTTGCGGTTGAAAGACAGGAGCGTTGCTAAAAAGAAGACGATCGCAATCAGCATGGTCGACCAAACCGGATAGAAATCGGTGATCCCCTTGCCCGTCATGATCGGAACGATATTATCCGACATTTCACCGATTTTTGGACTGATATGATAGAGGCCGTCGAGGACGGTCTTCCAAAGGGAGTTTTCGCTCAGGAGAGGGTACACGGCTTTTCGGCCGGCCAGCAGATCGGTGCCGATACGGATGACGAAATATCCCATGATCGCCGCGGCTGCGGAATTGGTCAAGACGCCGAAGAAGAATACGATGGCATAAATCACCAGGAATTGAAGGCAGGCGAACAGCAACCCTGGGAAGAAGCCCCAGTTGAACATTCCCAGCCGAATCGAAATCGTTAGCCAAACCGATGTCGCCACCACTGCCAACACGACCGCCTTAACCAGATATATCCCGAGGAATTTCATCGATAATAACCGCCAACGGTCGATTGGCTTGGATAGCACCAGTTCGACCCGTCCCTTGCTTAAAAACGACGGCGCCAAACCGGCCGAACCGAACACCAGCAGGAGCATGGCAAAGCCGAGGAAACCATCCAGAAACTTGGCGACGAATCCATTCAATGCCTCGCCGCCGAGAACATTCCCATCAAGGATGTCCCGGCCATTCATGCGTAACGACGGCAGAAGGGCGAAGACGAGGACGATGACACCCGCCACCAACCAGTAGAAATAGAATATCTTGCGATCTTTGATTTCCAGAAACGAATCGTACAGGATGGCGGCGAATTTATTCATGATGGCCGCCTCCCTGGATCAATTCCAGGAAACTCTCTTCGAGGCTGATCTTGACCGGCGCTACCGACACCAGTTCGACGTTGCGCCGACGAAGCATATCAATGACGTCATTAATCTGTCGGGGTGCCTCCAGCGTCACCGTGATAACCGTCCCCTCAAATTTCGCGGTCGGGAAAGAATTCATTACTTCCAGTGCAACGGCTTCATCCAATCCGGCTGTTTCCACATGATAAGCCGGTTTGACATCCAGCAGCCCGCTGACCGGCCCGACCTTGATCAGTTTCCCTTTGTTCAGGATGGCCACTCGGTCGCAGACCGCCTCGACCTCGGCCAAAAGGTGGGAATTAAGAAAGACTGTCTTCCCGGCCTTTTTCAGATTGAGCAGGATGGTGCGGATTTCGTGCCGCCCGACCGGATCGACGCCATCGGTCGGCTCATCAAGGAATATCAACTGGGGATCATTCAACAAAGCCTGGGCCAACCCCAGCCGCTGCATCATCCCCTTGGAATATTTTCGGATCTTGGTGTTCTGCCATTGACTCAGCCCGACCAGTTCGAACAGGGAGTCGACTTTCCCGCGGATGTCATTCCGTGACAACCCGGCCATGCCGCCGAAACAGAAAAGCATCTGCCGTCCAGTCAAATAGGGCGGGAAACGATGGTTTTCCGGCAGGTATCCGGCCGACAGGCGCGACCGCCAGTCGCCGCCGCCGAAGCCGTTGACTGCGGCCGTGCCGGAGGTCGGCAGAAGCGAACCGAGGAGGATTTTGATAAGTGTGGTCTTCCCCGCGCCGTTGGGACCCAGCAGGCCGAAGATTTCGTTGTTCCCTACATCCAGCGTAACGTCGGACAACGCCAAAACCGGCGTGCGCCGAAATCCGGCGGCGTATTGCTTGGAGAGACCGATGACTCTGACGGCAGCGTTGCTATCGTTCATAAATTTATAGACGAGTTTAAGACTCGAATGTTGCCATTTATTCTATGATGCCCGGTCATCAATCGGAATCGAAACGGCCGGCCCGATAGTCGGCGAACAACCGGCCCCATTTGGTTTTCGCATACCCTCGAATAATCGACCGGCCGATAGTCGGGTACCACAGGAAATCATGGTAAATATTGGAAGCCATCGGCGCCCAGACCACGAGAGGCGAATGCAGGGCGATCCTTTCCATGAACCGAAGCGGGCCGCGGCGCAGCATTTGATCACCCCAGATCACCAGCGACTTTTTGGTCTGAAAATGGAGATTGACCCCTTCCATATCGGCGCCGACGATTTCAATATTCTCTTTCCGCGCGGATCCCAGCCCCATGTCGTCGCACATCTTCAGATACGGTATCGTCATCGGGTCGAAACCCATCAGCCGCGCCGCGGTGGCATCGATCGCCACCGAATCGAACGAGGCCAGGATGTAGTCGGCGGCCACCGGCTTCATGGTCCGCGGCCCGGCGCCGTCGCCGGCGACCGTACCGTCCATGACCGCGAACACCGCCGGATGCAATTCCTTCTGCATCAGCATCAGGTCCACCAGCACTTCATGGATATGCTTGTGGGCGTAATGGCGCACCTCTTTGAGAAGGCCGCCGAAGGCGTTCTTGATCGCGCCAGTAGTGACCGAATGGCCATGGGTCTTGACCGTCGGCAGATGAATGATTTGCTTGCCGACGTACATCTTCGGGATTTCAATCCCTTCCGGAAAGATGTCGTTCAGTTTGAGAAGCTTCGATTTGAACCGATAGACGATCCATTCCTGCTCCGGCAGCGGGATGAAGGGCAGACCGTACTTTTCCAGAATAGGCGTCCAGAGATTGTTGGCCGCCCCTTTGATCGGATTGGTCACGACCGTCTTGTTTTCCAGCGGAAACAGTTTCTCTTTCGGGAAACCAGCGGCCAGAAGCCCCCGGACCACTCCTTCCACCTGCCACGGCTGAGAGGAACAGGCCGGGAAATACTTGGTCCAGGACAGATTCAATTTCAGGACGGTATCGACGGAAAAATCCAGACCGGTTTTATATCCCGCCAGGTCCAGTAGCCGATGATAGTCATCGAGTACCGTCTCCGGAGATGTCTTTATGATCGCGACTTTTGCTTTCATAAGTGTGCTTTCATCTTCCCGCCTTCGGGGCCTTCAATATACTCCCGAATCGGCCCGAAATCAAATTCATCCAGAAGCCGGTCGATCTTCCCTTCCATTACGGAAAGGTTGCCATACTGCCGAAAGCGGTTTTTTAAATCGAGTTTGACTCTGGGGATATTCGGATTCAGTTCCCAGGGATGAAAATAAACCATGGCCGGCAGCCGCCGCCGATTCAGCCGACGAATCCCCCATCGGGTGAACCAGTACGGAAAGTGCCGCAACCATCCCCCGCCGGCAACCGCAATCCTTCGGCCCATGACATAGACGGTCGAGGCGGGAAATTCCAGCAAACCCCGCCCGGAAGGAAGGGCCACCGTGTGCGGCTTGACCGGGGCCCCCGGATCGCCGTAGATGTCATGATGGATGGGGTAGATCGAGGAATCATAGCGGAACCCCAGATCGGCCACTTGGCTGCATTCATACTACCAAGGCAAGAACCCTCATAATTGACGCCCTGAGCGATAACGGAAAGAACTGTATAGGCAACGGCCGCGATTTGCTAAACAAGAAATTGGAGGAACTG
>JAQVRW010000282.1 GCA_028700875.1 Candidatus Zixiibacteriota bacterium
AACCGCCATCGTCATGCTAGCCGATTCCACCGAGGCGGCCAGCCGCACGCTGGACAATCCCACCCCGGCCCGAATCAGAAATCTCATCCATAAACTGATCAACGATAAATTCACCTCCGGGGAATTGACCGATTCCGCCCTGACTCTCAAAGACTTAAACGACATCCGCGAGGCCTTCATGTCCATCCTGATCGGCGTTTTTCATCAACGGATCGCCTACCCCAAGAAGGAATCCGACGGGGACGGCCAATGAAACCGAGCCGGGTCTTTTCCAACCAACGCGGGCGGTTGCCCAAGAAGGATGCCGGACGGTTGGCCGATCTCATCCTGACCGGCGAACGAAAGCGGCTGCCGATCAATATCATCTTCACCGATGACGCCTATATCGAAAAATTGAATACGGCCTACCGCCATCGTCAACGCCCGACCGACGTCCTGTCGTTTTCGGCCGACCTGGACGAGGGCATTCTGGGGGAAGTGTATATTTCCATCGATACCGCCCGCCGCCAGGCCGTAGAATATGGCGCCACCGTGCGGGAAGAAATCCTGCGTCTGGTGGGCCACGGCGCCTTGCACCTGTGCGGATACGACCACCATCGGAAACCGGACACCGCGCGCATGAAGGCCCGCGAAGAAAAATATCTCGGTATGTTCCTTAAACCATGATTAAGATCGCGCTATATGGGGTTTTGACGGTGGTGCTACTGGCCGGGGGATATATCGTCTCCGTCTTTTCCAACGCCGTCTTCATCGAGCCGGACCAGATCCGCGAGCTGTTTCCGGACATGTCCGATCGGCGCAAACGGGAAATGGAACAGTTCGCCGCCGATCCCCGGGCGTTTTTCCAGATCGCCTACCTCGTCCGGATAACGTCAGCATTGGGCTTGGGTTTGCTGGGCCTCTTGATTGCCCAACAAATCACGGCTTTCCACCTGATGCCCCCCGCTGTCGTGTATCTCCTCGTCGCCGTCATCATCTGGCCCGTGACTATGATTTTCTTCATCTACCTGCCGCGAAGAGCCTCGCCGGTGAATGTCGGTACCGGCTTGATCCGCCTGCTCCCGCTGGTCAATTTGATCTATCGTCTCGGCCTGCCTGTCGTCTCGGCCCTGCGACGGCTTCCACAGCGCGCGGGGGCATCCGAGATCACCGAAGAGCAGAAAGACGACATCGTGGAGCGCGCGATCGAAACCCTGGCCGAATCGGCCGGCATCTCGACCCCCCTCATCGAGGAAGATGAAAAGGAGATGATCCACGGCATCTTCCAGCTCGATGTCACCGAGGTCCAGGAAGTTATGGTTCCCAGGGTCAATATCATCGCTCTATCTGCAAACGCCGATTCGGAAACCGTCCGCGATACGGTCCGCAAATACGGTTACTCCCGGTACCCGGTGTACGATGGTACGATCGACAACATCATCGGCGTCGTTCCGGTCAAGGATCTCCTGCTCTTGAGCCAGTCCGAACAGACCGATTTCCATCTCGACCGGCACGTCCGCAAGCCGTTACTCGTAGGCCGGCATAAGAAGATCGACCAGCTGCTGGGCGAGTTTAAGAAAACCAAGACCCATATGGCCGTGGTCGTGGATGAATTCGGCGGCACCGCCGGCTTGATCACCTTGGAGGATATTCTCGAGGAGATCGTCGGCGATATTCAGGATGAGCACGATCCCGATTCCCGGGAGGATATCATCCGCCTGTCCGGAGGCAACCTCGAAGTATCGGGTGCCTGTTCGCTCGAGGACCTGGCCCATGAGTTGGACATGGACCTCGACCAGGAGCAGTTCGAGACGGTGGCGGGGTTGATCTATGATCTGGTCGGGTCGATCCCGGCCGAGGGCACTGCCTTGAACTGGAAAAACGCCCGCCTGAAAGTATTAAAGGTTGAGGGACAACAGATTAAGAGAGTTTTGGTCATCCCCTCTCCGTGACCTCACGGCATCGCCACAAATCACTTTCCTCGAACAAGAAATTTTAAACTTTACCCGTCCCTGAAGCGTATCATATTTCAATCGGTAATATCGGGTGGAAAATGTCCGGGGGAGAGTGGCAACAAGAAAATACGGGCGTAAAAAAGAAACTTTGAACTTGACGGCTGCGTTTTTTGTCTTATAATATAAGGCTGTCCCGTTGGAGGATTTGAATTGAGTACGGGCATGTTGGGCGCCGGAAGGCGCGCTTTTTCTTCAGTGCTCTTTGCACTGCTTTTTATCTTGGTCGGCATCATTATCGCCTCGATGCTGGATCTGCCGGCGACGCCGATCGCCAAGGAGCGGGCGGAGCCGTTGTCGGCTGCGCAGGCCAGCAACCGGCCGGATGATTTTTCGACGCCGTTCATAAACGTCGTGGCCATGGCCAGGGATGCGGTCGTGAACATCACCGCGGAATCGGAAAACCGCGGCGGTGGGACCCTGATGAACGAATATTTTCGCTTTTTCGGTTTGGATCATCCCCGTTTCCAGCGTTCCTATGGTACCGGGTTTATTTTTCGCAATGAGGGATATATCCTGACCAACAACCATGTGATTGCCAACGGCGGAAGAATAACCGTGACCCTCTCCAACAACGAAACCTACATGGGCAAGCTGGTCGGGGCCGACCCCGCCACGGATCTGGCCGTTCTCAAGATCGACCCCAAGGGCAATCTGCCGGTCATTCCGTTCGGCCACTCCGATGAACTCGAAGTCGGCGAATGGGTCGTCGCCATCGGCAACCCGTTTCCCCAGCAGGGGCTTGACCGGACCGTCACCGCCGGCGTCGTTTCGGCCAAGAACCGGAAAAATCTGCGCTTCGCCGAAGGCGACGTGCAATATCAAAATTATATCCAGACCGATGCCTCCATCAATCCGGGCAATTCGGGCGGCCCCCTGTTGAACCTGAAAGGGGAGGTGATCGGCATCAACGCCGCCATTTCCTCGCCGACCGGCGTGTCCGTGGGGATCGGTTTCGCCATCCCGATCGATTACGCCCGGGCGGTCGTCCCCGACCTGATCGCCCACGGCAGCGTGGTGCGCGGCTGGCTGGGCCTCAGCGATATCCGCGATGTCTCCCGGGATCAGCTCGATGAGATGCATCTGTCCGGCCCGGCGGTGACCTTCGACAAGATACTGCGTGGGTCCCCGGCGGCCTCCGCCGGATTGCGCCCCGGCGATGTTATCGTCAAATACGACAACAAGCCGGTGGCCGACGCCAGCGATTTCATGTTCCGCGTAGCGTCCACGCCGATCAACACCAGCGTGCCGATGGATGTCCTGCGCGACGGACGTCCCCTGACCCTGGATGTCACCATCGGCGACCGCGCCAAGGCGATGGAAACGGTGGCCGAACGGGGACAACAGCAAGTGCCGGGCAGCGACGATGATTTCTGGCTGGGCATGGCCGTGTCCGAATGTTCGCCGCAGTTGGCCTACCGGTTGGGGGTGGAGTGCCCCGAATCCGGCGGCGTGATCGTAACCGATGTTCTCCGGGGTTCGCCGGCCGACAACAGCAACATCATCCCCGGCGTCGTCGTCATGGAAATCGACAAATTCGAGATTCGTACGCTTGCTGACTACCGCGCCGCGGCAGTCAAATTGAAAGATAAAAACAAGCCGATATCGTTTATCGTGCTGGATACCGAAGGGAATATGCGCTGGGCGGCGATCGACCCTCGGCGGTAGATCCCGGGCGTCATCGGTTCCATTTCGCTATAAGGAGGCTTTGAAGGGTTCGTGGCAAAGCAGTCAAGACGGTATCGGGATGAGGATCGTTCCCTCGACCTGTACCTGCGAGAAATCGGTTCCACCCCTCTCATCAACGCCGATGAGGAAGTCCGGTTGGCCCGACGCATCAAGCAGGGCGACAAAACAGCCTTGGAAAAACTTACCAAGGCCAATTTGCGCTTTGTCGTGAGCGTGGCCAAGAATTATCAAAACCAGGGCCTCTCTCTGGCGGATTTGATCAACGAGGGGAATATCGGGCTCATTAAGGCCGCCAAACGGTTCGATGAAACCCGCGGCTTTAAATTCATCTCTTACGCCGTTTGGTGGATTCGACAATCAATCCTTCAGGCATTGGCTGAACAATCGCGGATTGTAAGGCTGCCGCTCAACCAGGTAGGCTCACCCAGTAAAATGTCGAAAGCTACGATCAAACTGGAACAACGGTTTGAAAGGCCTCCTTCGGTGAAAGAGTTGGCCACTGAATTGGAAATTCCTGAACAGAAAGTGGCCGAAACCCTCCGGATGTCAACCCGTACGGTGTCGATGGATGCTCCCATCGACCAGGATGAAGATACCAAGATGATCGACGTATTCGTCAGCGAGGATACACCCAATACCGATGAACCTTTGATCCACGAATCGCTTGCCAAGGAGATTCAACGGTCGTTATCGACCCTGACAGAAAAAGAACGGGGGATCATCAATATGTTTTACGGGATCGGGGTTGCCCATAGCTATACCCTGGAAGAGATCGGCGCCACCTACGACCTGACCCGCGAAAGAGTGCGGCAGATCAAGGAAAAAGCGATCCGTCGGCTGAAACATTCGTCAAGGAGTAACCTTTTACGGGCATACCTTGGTTAATACCTGATGGCTTTACAAGAAATACAGTGTGAATGCTGGTGTAATCCGGCAGGACCTCTTTATTGTTCTGTGACACATCGTGAAAAATGAAGGGCGTGGTAATTATTTTTAATAAT
>JAQVRW010000283.1 GCA_028700875.1 Candidatus Zixiibacteriota bacterium
CAGGACTTTGTACAGGTCGGCGCTTCCGGCCGCCGCCGCCAAACCGACAACACACAACAGCAAGGCAAGGAACGATTTATACATACGGACTCCTGAGTTTGCAGTAACCGCGCGTGTAAAGCGACTTATCGATAACATAACACAATCAGCCGTATTGTAAAGCGGTTTCACCGCCTCCGGCGATCTACCGGCAATTACCGAAAAGAGAGGCAAGCCTGCAAAGAACGGGCAGACGTTTATGGACAGCAAGGCATAGGTCCGCTCCGGAAAATGTAGCTTATCAGGTAAACAGCGTCACCCACGTTGATCTTCCCGTCGCAGTAGGCGTCACCGGCTCCCATAGGATCCGGGGCCGGGCCGCCACGGAACACATAGGTAATGATATACACTGCGTCCCCCACGTTGACCTTCGTGTCGCCATTGGCGTCGCCGCATACGTACAGCAATTCCATGGCGAGGGGGATCAATTGTTCCGCCGATGCGCCGACCGCATCCGCCGCGCGGGCGGTCAAATCGACCTGGCCGACCGATAGGGGTCTTCCGGCCAGTAGCCCGGAGCCGGATAATGTCAAGCCGGTGCCGACAAGAACGCCATCCCTGTCTGTCCAGTTGACATCCCCGGTACCTCCGGACGATGTTAATTGGTAGGAATACGGCACTCTCACGAACGCATCGGGCAACGATGAGGTGGTAATTGCCAGAGCGGGGTTGATGGTGAAATCATAGGCTCTCTCCCGGACGCCGGCTAGTTGATCCATCGCTTGTACGGTAAACGAAATCGGGCCGGGCGAAAGCGGCACTCCCGACAGCAACCCGTCTGTCGACAGGCTCAGACCCGTTCCCGCCAGAGTGCCGAATTTATCGGTCCAGGTGTACGGGCCCGTCTCCCCGGAGGCAATCAATTGCTGCGAATATGGATGACCGGCAGTCCAATCGGGAAGAGAGGCAGTCAGGATTCGCAATTCGGTGTCGCAGAAACTGCCGCCGACATGGACGTCGTCGATATTCCAGCCGCAGTACGTCCCGCCCTGGTCGGTTGGCCCCATCGTCCACCGCAGATACACGGTCGGTTGGCCGGCGGCGATGGCGGATAGGTCAAATTCCCGCCATGTCCATGAACCGTCGTCAGTTGCTGCTGTCGTATTTTGCCAAATCGTCGTCCAGGTTATCCCATCGGTGCTCACCCGAAGGAAAGCATGGTCGAACAGCATATTGCCAACGCCCAGCCAGCGCCAAAATGTCAGGCGGACCTCGGACAGCATGTGACAATCAATCGCCGGGCTGGTCAAATGAGTTTCAGGCATATTGTTGGTGTAATCGCCGGCCAAATTATATCCATAGCAGTTGGAGCTGTTATACCCTCCCACCGGATCAGGATTGCCAGTGAAACCGCCATTACCGGTCGGAGAACCCCGTTCCCACAGCCCGGTCGGAGTCCATCCCAAATCCTGCTCAAAATCATCGAAGAAGACGACGGTGTCGGCGGTCATCGTAACGGCCATGAAAGGATTGGCGGGATTGGGATTATTAAAAATGCCGCCGCCCGTGTCCTCGACGCTGAAATAAAAGGAAATCCCGTCACCGCAGTTCAATGCCGGTAGCGTTGCCTGGTATTGGTTGGGAAACAGCTCCGACATGGATGTTTCCGCATAGGCGCCGTTGTTGATGGAATAATACAGGCGGCCGGACCCCGGTACCGGGACCACGTCATGCAATCCCGAAACCACGACCGGGAACGAGGCCGACAAACCCGGGTCCAGTTCCGACGGTACGCCGTCGGGATAAGTAAAGCGCATTCGACGATCGAAGGCATAGGCTTCGTTCACGGCGTACGCGGTCGCCAAACCCACCTTGACCATCTTGGTAAAATATGGGAAATCCATATGCGTCGTGCTGTCCCGGTAGGAATGATAGACGGAGGAGAAAATATACTCCTGCAGAAACGTCGTCTGATACCCGTTCTGCCAGAAGGGGTAATGATCCGAACTGCTGGAGCTTCCCCACAGCGAGGCGCTTATGCCGAGCAGTGAATCAGCCAGATTCCGGCACAACATGGTATAGGTCATAACCGACCCGAAGTATAACTTTGCCTGCGTGGAATTGCCCTCGTTTGCGATCATGTCCATGTTGAACATATAGCCGATGCTGTCGCCCCGCGCCGCGGCTTCGTCGGCATAATGGTATGAACCATTGAGTCCCTGTTCCTCGGAATCGAACAGGGCGAACACGATCGTCATGTCCGTGTCGATATTCTTGAGAATGCGGGCGATCTCCAACACGGCCACTGTGCCGGAACCGTTATCGTCGGCCCCCGGCGAGCCGGAACTCGCATCACGATGCGCGCCGACCACGATGTAATGTTCCGGCAGCACGGTCCCGACCTTGATTGCCAGCACATTCTGGCACTGGGTCGTGGTACCGGACACGCTGGCGGTGAAACTGTCTATGACGATGGAATCGTATCCGAACGAGACGAATTTCCCGACCAACCAGTCGCGGGACAGGTGGTTGGAGGAGGTGCCGGTGAGGCGGTAACCAAACGTCTCCAGGGTCGACGAGTACGCATAGAGGGAATCTTGCGATACCTGGGCGATCAAACCCTCTAGATCGATCCCGTCAAGACGGCTCTTGTCAAAGACCGGCGACGGTTGAAATTGGATTTTGAGGTTTTCGTTTTTCACCGGCATTACCGACAAATCGGTTCCGGTTTCCCATAACGATCGATCAACCCGGTACAGGCGGAAGGCGTCCTCTTCGTACACCATTTGAAACTCGTCGACATTCTTCGTATCCTGCCGCAGATTCAGGGCCAATTCCTCGATGGAGATGCCGGAGGAGATGAGGGTCGTTTTCACCCCGGCGCCTTCGAGACCTGCCTGTACCGCCGGGTCGGCCAGAATCAAATATCCGCCGAAAATTGGCGCCACCGGCTCGACCCTGGCTTCATTCAACCGCAGGGCGTCCTCGGGACAGGTCACCAGGACTTTGTATAGATCGGTCCCGCCGACAACCCCAGTCAGACCGACGACAAACAGCAAAACGAAAATATACGGTTTGTACATATAAGCTCCTGAGTTTGCGGGATCCGTTGGCGCTGAGCGATTTCAATTATAACATAATACAATCAGCCGTATTGTAAAGCGATTTCGTCGCCTCCGGCGACGTGCCGGCTGACGCGGATCTTCGTCTCCATCGATTCCATATGGACGCCGACGAGAACACCTGACCATGGCCGATAGTAATGACCTTTGTCCTTGCCTTCCGCCCCCGTCTCCGATATCTTTACCCGAGAACACAAAGAGGTTTATGATAAAATATATGTCCATGTCATCACATACGGGGGATGCATATGCTTCACATCATCCGGGCCTTGTTGCCCATTTTGCTTTTGGGGGCCGTCGTGATCGCTCAAGATCTTAAACCGATCGAACTGCCGAAGCCGGATATGACCGGTGGCAAACCGTTGATGCAAACGCTGAAGGATCGTCACAGCACGCGGGAATTCAGCTCCGACACCCTCCCCTTGCCGGTGTTGTCCGATATGCTCTGGGCGGCCTGCGGCATCAACCGCCCCGAGGAGGGCAAGCGTACAGCGCCGTCGGCGATGAACTGGCAGGAGGTCGACGTTTATGTCGCCACCGCCCACGGTTTGTACTTGTATGACCCGGCCAAACACGTTCTGAATCCGGTGCTGGCTGGCGATATCCGCGAGAAAACCGGCGGCCAGCCGTTCGTGAAAGAGGCGCCGGTCAACCTCATCTATGTCTCGGACTTTGCCAAGATGAGCCAGGCACCGGACAGCGCCAAATCAATGCTGACCGCGGCCGACGCCGCCTTCATGGGCGAAAACGTCTATCTATTCTGCGCCTCGGCCGGTCTGGGAGTCGTGATTCGCGCTTCCGTGGACAATGCTGTCCTGGCCCCGATCATGAAACTTCGGCCCGATCAACGGGTGATTCTGGCCCAGACGGTCGGCTACCCGAAGAAGTAGCGCCGCCGGCGATAAAAACCGGCAATCATCGGATGCAGACACCCACCGTCGTCCTCGGTTGACGGCGGTGTAAACGGGGAGGGTTACTCTGGTGTCACAGAATACGCGGCAAATCGCGACGACGCTGATCGTCGCAGTTTTCATTTTCCTCGTGGCTATTATCCTTCCCAAAATAGTCATACCAGGAGTAACCGCTCGGCTGGCGACGACGCAGAGTGTGGAACTGGTTCTATCTCTCGCGGCAATCGCTCTGCTGGGCAAAGGGCGGTTCTCCGATTACGGCTTCTGCCTGCCGCATGGCGACCGCCCCAGGGGAGAGGCGCTCCTCCGATGGATACCGGTCGGTCTGATCGCGCTGGCGCTGGGGGCGGTGGCGACCGCGGCCACCCTGATCGTGGGCGCCAAAGGAAATCCCGTAGTCAAGCAACTGACGTTCCCCCAGATCATTCTGTTTGTCTGGATTCTTTCGAGCATCATCGAGGAGGTATTCACGCGCGGTTTCATTCAGGGGCACCAGGCTCCGGTGATGCCGGGATCGTTACGGTTTCTGTTTTTCCGAATCGAAACCGCCGCGTTTGTCAGCGCGGCGTTCTTCGCGCTGATGCATCTGAGCCTTCTGATAAGCGGCGCCGACCCGAAAACGATCGTGATCATCCTGCTGTTTACCTTCTCGGTGGGACTCCTGGC
>JAQVRW010000284.1 GCA_028700875.1 Candidatus Zixiibacteriota bacterium
TCTTATTTGAACCGTTTCGGACTGCGGGCTTCCCATTCGACTACGATGGGGCTGGCCACGAAGACCGAACTGTAGGTGCCGATGATCACGCCCATGGAAAGCGCCAGGGCGAAGCTAAAGAGGACCTGGCCGCCGAACAAGAGCAGGGTCATCACCACCAGGAAAACGGTGAGCGCAGTGATCACCGTCCGGGACAGCACTTCGTTGATGCTGATATTAATAGTGGAGACAAAGTCCCCTTTCTTGCGGAACAATTTCAGGTTTTCGCGGATACGGTCGAAGACGACCACCGTATCGGTCAACGAATACCCGGCCAGAGTCAGAAGGGCCGTAATCACCAGCAGGTCGATTTCGATCCCCAATAACCAGAATATTCCCAGTACCGCCAGGACATCGTGGAAGGTGGCGATAGTCGCGGCCACCCCGAAACGGAAGTCGAAGCGAAACCAGATATAGATGAGGATACCCAGTACAGCCAGAATGACCGCCCATTTGGCCTGGCTGCGGAGGGTTTCGCCGACGGCCGGGCCGATGGAGTGTTCGCTGTCCTTGGTGAAGTGATTATTGGGAAACGAGGTCGAGATCAGCCCCATCAGGCTGTTTATCGTTTCGGTCGCCGACGAGGGTGTGTTCTCGCCCAGGTTCTTGACCCGGATGAGGAAATAATTCTGCATACCCTCGGCTTTCAGCTCCTGAATGGTGGCATCGGGGAAACCGCCATTACTGAGTGCTCCACGAAGATCGCCGATGTCGATCGGCTGGGCAAAGCTGCCCTGAATCATGGTGCCGCCGGCGAAATCGATCCCCATGTTGGCTTTGCCGATCATAATCATGACGAGGGCGATCAGGCCGATCGCGATGAGGACCCCCGATATCGCGAATGCATATTTACGCTTACCGATGAAGTCGATGTTGGTTTTGCCTATCAAATGAAACATGGTCGTGCGCCTCCTCCAGCCCTAAATCGACAAGGTTTTGTAGCCCTTGCGAATATCGAAGATCGCTTTCGTGATAACCAGGGCCGTGTAGAGTGAAATCAGAACTCCCAGGAAAAGGGAGACTGCGAATCCCTTGACCGGGCCGGAGCCGAAGATGAACAGGATGGCCGCCGTGATCAGGGTGGTGACGTGACTGTCGATGATGGTCAAAAGGGCCCGGTCATACCCGGCATCGATGGAAGCCCGGATCGTCTTGCCCGTGGCCATTTCCTCGCGAATACGCTCGAAGATCAGCACGTTGGAGTCGACCGAGATACCCATGGTCAGGATAATCCCCGCAATCCCCGGCATGGTCAGAGTGGCTCGCATGGCGGCCATACAGGCCAGCAGGAAGAAGAGGTTGAAGATAAGGGCCACGTCGGCGATTACCCCGGACAGGCGGTAGTAGATGCCGATGAAGATGATGACCAGAAGCAGGGCCACTAACGATGAGGTCAGGCCTTTTCTGATCGAGTCGGCGCCCATAGATGGGCCGACCACGTTGCTTTCGATGATTTCCACGGGGGCCGGCAGGGCGCCTGCCTTGAGCACGATCGAAAGGTCTTTGGCCTCGGTAAAGGTCGCGCCGGAACCCATCGTGATCTGGCCGCGGTCGCGGATACGATCCTGGATATTGGGGGCCGATTCGACTCTGCCGTCAAGGACGATCGCCAGCGGTTTGCCGATATTAGGGCCGGTGACACGTGCGAAAATCCGTCCACCCTCATTGGTGAGCTGGAAGCTGACGGTCGGTTTGCCGAATTGATCGGTCTGCGGATTGGCGTCGGTCAGGTACTCACCCGACATCTGCACTCGGCTTTTCAACAGGTAGAGGGAAGTCATCATGCGCCCTTTGTCGATTTCCGACCGGGTTCCCCATGCGAATTCGACATCGGGAGGGAGAAGGCGCTTGAATTCCGGCATATTCAGAATCGCCTTCATATTGGGAACCACCTCGTTCTCGATCATCCACTCCGGGGCGTTGTTGCCGACGTTCTCCAGATACATCGAAAACGGCATCTCCCGCTCTTCGGAAGCCGCCAGCGAGGTATCGGCCAATGAGTCGGCTTTTGTGCCCATGAGGTCGGCCAGGACGTCCACGCTGCTGGTGTCGGGGGTTGCCGTGGAGGATGTGTCCCGAATGGTCGGAGTAACCGATTCCACCGTCATCCCCATCTGGGTCATCAACTTGTCTATTTTGCCCAAGAGCAAATTGGCGTTTTCGTTTGTTTCCAGCAGTTTAAACTGAAGCTGGGCCGTTTCGCCGATCAGTTTCTGGGCGCGGTCGGTGTCGGTAAAACCAGGGAGTTCCACGACGATGCGGTCATCCCCCTGCGTTTGAATAGTCGGCTCGGTGACGCCGAATTGGTCAATTCGATTGCGGATAATCTGCAAGGCCCGGTCGACGGCTCCCTTGCGGGACTTTTCGTCCAATTGTTCCATTTGGACCCGCAGGACGACGTACATGCCGCCCTGGAGATCGCGCCCAAGCCGGATCGCCTCCGACTTCATGGCAAACAATTGCGCCGGGTTTGACGCTCCCAGTTGGTCTTTTTCCGCCTGCGGCATCGACCAGTACTTTACGGTCGGCCAGGAGAAATAGATCGCCACTAACACCATAAGGAGCGTTATCGATATCCGCCATGTCTGTGTTCTACTCATTTTCTCGTCGACTTCCTCTTGGCTTAGAGTTCAGCTCACGGCATTACAGATGGCCAATATAGCATAAATGCAGGGCATGTCAAATGAATTTACACCCTCAAAGCTTGACTTTTGCCAAATCCGGCAATAGCTTAGCGATTTTCCGAAACCCGGAAGAGTCCTCTTCTTCCGGCGGGGTGTGCCTGCAATCGTAAGGAGCGGTCGCTATGTTCACGTTGCGGCGGAATAGATTAGTCCGATGGGGAACCATGCTTTTTTTGGCGCCGGTTTTTCTTTGCGCGCCGGCGGAAGCCAAGACCACGCGGGTTCAACTTGACAACGACATGGAGGTGATTTTCAAGGAGAATCACAGTTCGCCGATGATCACCTCGATCGTCTTCGTGCGGGCCGGGGCCAAATACGAAAACGATTTCAACAACGGCGTCACCCATCTATTGGAACACCTCTTGTTCGACGGGACTCAGACACGGACCCGGCAGGAGATTTCGGAAGGAATCAAGAGCCAGGGCGGTTATATCAACGCCTTTACCCGTAAAGACTTAACCGGGTATCTGGTGCTTATGCCAAAGGAATATATCCAGTATGGGATAGAGGTCCAAGCCGACCAGCTTTTCGGGTCGATCTTCCCAGACGAGGAATTGGCCAAAGAACGCAAGGTGGTGATCGAGGAAATCCAGAAGGACAACGACGACGAAGCCAGTTTGGCCGACGATTTCTTCAATTCCGTATCGATGGCCGGGACCGCCTACGCCCGGCCGGTGACCGGGTACAAGAATATCATCGCCTCGATCCCCAAAGACAAGATCATCGATTATTGGAAACAGTTTTACTCGCCCAATAACATGATCGGGCTGGTGATCGGCGATTTCGACACCGCCGAGATGCTCGAGATGTACAAGACCGTCTACGGGGTCATCCCCACGGTCAATCTGCCCTCGCCGCCTTTGGTTAAATATTTTCCGCCCCTGGAACGAAAAGTCTATTACAGATCGGGCAGTACCAAGCTGACCTATATCAATATCGCCGTGGACGCCCCTCATTTTACCGATCCGGATTATTTCTCGTTCGACCTGATGGCTGCTTACCTCGGTTCCGATGAAAACTCGCCTCTCAAGTCGGTTCTGACGGATGACGATGGGAAACCGCTGTATCAGTCGTATTCGGCCAACCTGGAAACGGCCGAGGAGTTTTCGCGGTTGACGATCCAGGTCGTGACCGGTAGTGAGAAGAACGTCGATCCGATCATCGCCGGCGTGGATAGCGTGCTGGCCGATTTCGCCAAGTATGAACCGTCGCCGGAAGTGCTGGAAGGGATCAAGACGACCAAGAAGGTCGACGAGATCTTCATGGAGGAGAAGCTGCATTACTACGGCTTCACCGTGGCGCCGCTGTTGGTGACCACCGGCTGGGATTTCATGGAGTCGTACATGGATGCGATCGGCATGGTCAACCCGACCATGATGGTCCGCGCCTCCGACCGCTGGCTCAAAGAGCTCAAATATACCGCGGCGGTGTTTCGCCCCAAAAAGACGGCTGGCAAGGACAAGAAGGACGCCGAGTATACCACCTATCGCCGCGAAGTCCTGTCCAACGGCCTGACCGTGGTGGTCAAATCCAATCCCGACAGCCGGGTGTTTGCCGTCAACGTGATCGGCCGGAACCGTTCGGCCTCGGAGCCGCCCGACAAGACCGGCATCACCGATTTCGTCAACCGGATGATCAAAAAGGGAACGACCACGCTTGACGCCTCGGAACTGGATCAAAAACTCGCCGAAATCGGGGCGCAGGTGACGCTCAACGACAATCCCTGGATCCCCTATGACGACATGTATACGACTCGGCAGTATTCGTTCATGAAGTTCGAAACGATCGATGATTTCACCGGGCAGGGGTTGGAACTGTTCGCGGACATGATTCGTCATCCGGCTTTCAACCAGGCGGCAATAGAAGAAGTGCGGGGATCGTTGATGGGTCTTCTGGGGCGCAACTCCGGATCGCCGGTCGAGGTCTGCCGTGACCTGTTCTATGCCACG
>JAQVRW010000285.1 GCA_028700875.1 Candidatus Zixiibacteriota bacterium
CTCCCTCGGTGTACGGATCGTGATGGACGGCAATCGCCTCGCCGATATATTTGGGCACGCGCCATTGGTCGAGCAAAAACTTGGCTACGCGGGCGTGATTGGTTCCCCAATGGATTTCTTCCAGCTTGGGCAGCGATTCGCCCGATTCCACGAGCTTCCAGAGTCGTTTGAACCGTTCCTCGAAATTCCCTTCCAGAATCAGGATGCCGATATCATGCAATAGTCCGGAGACGAAGGCTTCTTCGACCGGCTTGTAGGAACAGGCCAGGGCGATTTCGCGGCTGGCGATGGCGACTTCCAGGGAATGCCGCCAGAAACGAAGACGGTCCACGGTGCCTTCGGCGGTGTCGAAGAGCCGATACAACCCGACCGACAAGGCCAACGCCTTGACCGCTCTTAGTCCCATCGTGATCACGGCCTGGCTGACGGTGCTGATTTCGCGGGTGGAGCCGTAGTAGGCGGAGTTGGCGATCCGTAGAATCCGGGCCGACAACGCCGGGTCCTTCAGGATGACGTCGGCGACTTCGGCGGTTCCGCAGTCGTCATCGCTGGTGATTCTGACCACCTCGGATAGAACCTGTGGAAGGGAGGTCAGCTCTTTGCTGTCTTTGAGAAGCTCAAAGATGTCTTGTTCGGGTTTCTCCCGCCTTTTCATAGTACAAATATCGGCGGGAAGTTACAAAGGTTTAGGGGAAAGCCGTCGGCATTTGTCAATAAGTCGTTGCCGCCGATGCAACAGTTCCTGTCGCGGGCGGGGCCGGGTCTCCAGCCCCAAGAGGACATCGACCGTCTCCAGAGCGGTTTCGGGGTCTTTTTCGCGGTGCTCCTGGTATTTGGCCAACTCCAAAATGTGCCGGAATACGTGGGGGCCGGAATCATTGCCGGCGACCGCCTTCCAGACCAGCCCGGCCTCATCGACCCGCCCCAGCGATTTGAGCGCCAGCGAATATTCCAGCTTGGCCAGAGGAGAACCGGCCTCGAAATGTCCGGGAGTCACCTTTTCGGTATAGGCGGCCAAAGCCTCGAACCGGCGATTGCGAAAGAAATGATGAATCACTCCTTCCAAAAGCGCGGCGGCCGTGATTTTCTCCGGGCGGGAGAGGTACTCCGGAATATGACGGGTCACCAACGCCAGCGAAATGATATCCAGCCGGTTATGACGGATAATCTCCGGGATCATCCCCGGCTGACGGTCGTACAGGTAATCGAAATATTTCGAGGGAATCAGGTAGCCGGGGACGTCCTCCCCCCGGTCGAAGGCCAGAAGCGCCTTTTCCAAAGTCGTCAGGGAGCAATCCTCCCCCAACCGTCGAAACAGCGACCGCGCCGGATGCAAGGCATCCAGATGATCCGCCGGCGCAGGGATATCGAGACGGTTGATCGTCCAGCGTTGCGAGAGCATCGGCCAGTCAAACGCTTTGCCGTTGTAGGATACCAGGATCGTATCCGCCTTGATATGCTCCGCGGCCATTTGCAGCAACAACGGTTCGTCGGAATAATCCGGCAGAAAATACTGCACCACCCGGAAACAGTCGTTTTCGAAATAGCCGAAACCGCAGAGGAAAACCACCATCCCCGTCCCGCCCGACAATCCGGTCGTCTCGGTATCCAGAAAGAGGAATTGCCGGGGATCATACAACCGGTCATCCCCCCCGGTGACAAAATGCCAGCGCCGGTACAGGTCGGAACGAAGATGGTCGTGGATATCCTTGATGGTCGAATAGGGAAACAGGTCGATCTCGTCGGTGACTTTCATGATCCGGCACCCTTCTGCCCGGATAATCTCTCCCCCGACTATATCCGCCAGCAGGCGAAGATTGTCCTCAACCGGCGCGTCATCGCCGGGAAGCTTGAGGAACCGATCAAGGGTGTGAAGTCGTCGTTGTTTCATTATCGCCGGTCAAATCGTCGATCGTTTGCCTCATGATCAGGGTTTGGTCTCCCCTCGCTTTTGCGGACAGATATTGGGCCACCGCTTTCTTGTCGGCCCGGGCCGCGATACGGAAGGCCAGGCTTTGCACGAGGGGGTCAGCGTGTTCGAAATACGGGGCAATTTTCGCCAGGGGACAGACGCAACTGTCGTCCGCCAGGATCGACAGGAGGTAGGTTATCCGAAGCGGCGAACCGGCCAGAGCCTGATCGGAAAGCAGGTCTATAGTTTTCCGTCCGCAGGGAAGTTTGGCCAGTTCGTCTTTGGCGGCCATCCGTACGCCGTAGTAATTATCGTCCAACGCCCGGATCAACGCCGGAATCAGAGATGTGTCCAGCAGATGTCCGGCCGAGACGGCGGCGATGGTGCGGACCAATTCGTTGGTGTCGGCCATGGCCGCCTGTACGGCGGGAACGGCGCGCAGGTCCTTGATGAACCCGAGGGCGCGGATCGATTCGTAACGAACCCAGTAGAAGGAGTTACTAGTCACCTGCAAAAGATTGGGGACAGAGGAGGTATCGGGCAGATTGCCTATAATCAACGCCACGCGGGAAAGCTGAAGGGAATCGGTCGTCAAAAGAGCCTGGTTCAGAAACGGCACGGCGGGCTGACCGATCTTGCGAAAGATGTTTTCCAAGGCCACTCGTTCGCGGGCCTCGGTTGTTCCCAGCCGGTCGATCAGGTACGGCACGGCGGCGGTTTTCATGGCGGCGATGCTGTCTTCGGCGGGGCCAACCAGCTTCTGGTATTTGAATTCACCGGAGGAAGCGACCACGAATATCGAGTCGATTTTCGTTTTCAGCGTATCTTCGGCCGCGGAAACGGCGGAGGCCAAAGCCAGTATCAGCATCAGCCCGGTCATCAAATGGTGATTCCGTTTCATCACTTCGCTTCCCCTACTTTCGCCGGGAGAATTTCCCGATCCATGCCGCCTCCCCATTTGGATGCCGTCCGCCAAAATCGGTTGTTGGTCCCGTTGCCGTCGTAGTGATCGGCGCCGTCGAGGTCGAGGAATAATCCGATGGAGCCGTAATCCCGGCGGGGATTGCCGTACCCCTGGCAGTTGCCTTTCACGAAAATATAGTACCCATCGTCGCCGCCGATATCGGTGATAATGCCGAAACCGTTGGCCGACCCCGCCCCCTGCGACAGGCCGGCGGAGGAGTAGACGTCCTCCCCGCCTCGGTCCAGAAGCCATCCGCAGGAGTAATCATGGCCGCATCCCTGGCTGACACCGTGGGCACGATAGACATCGCCGCCGGCCTCATCCAGCAGTATTCCCAGAGCCATGTGCGCCCCGGCGCCCTGGGCATATTGAAAGGAGATATACTGGTCGTTGCCCGACCGGTCGTAGATCATCCCCAGCGACCACCAATAACCCGACCCTTGCCCGAAAATGTCGGAAACATAGACGTCGTTGCCGGCATAGTCGCAGATGAACCCATACCCGCCGGACAACACCGGGCGGATACCGTAGGCGAATCCTTGCGACAGGGAGATATAATGGTCGTCATAGCGAAGGATGTCTTTGTATTTCGATTGCACGGTGTAGGTATCGTTCCCGTGGTAATCGATAATGCCGCCGATACCCCTGACGAATCCGAACCCCTGGCAGTAGAGGCTTCCGGTGTAGGTGTCGGCTCCGTCGTCATCGATAAGAAGTCCCAGGCCGAACGTGCCAGCGCCTTGGGTGAAGGTGTCGCCGAAGTAGTGGTCGTCCCCCTTCTTGTCCCAGAGGATCCCGGACCCGAAATAACCCGAGGCGACCGAAAAATTACTGCCGATGTAGTTGTCATCGCCGGCATAATCGACCAGAAACGAATTGGAAAAGGCGCCGGAGGCAATAGCGAAATCGGATTCGGCTTTGTAGTAGTCGTTTCCGGCGCAATCCACGATCAGCGTCGGGTGGGGGTGGGCGATATCATAGGTCAGGTAGTAGTTGTCGTCGCCGCCGGGATCGATGATGATGAAATAGTCGCCGCGATAGGTATCGGGGCCATCACCGCCGACAACGATCCGGCCATAGGGGCTGTCCATGTCCAATAACGGCTTGCCCGATTCGGCCTTCTTCTTCAACTGCTCATCCGTGGTCAACAGAGTGTATATCCGGTCGATCTGCCGGAATATATCGACCGTGTCCGAGGTCAGACTTGCCAGCAAAGGAATGTGGCTAAGATCCACCGCAGTCTTGGAAAATCGGATGGCGTATTGCTCTTCGAGCCGCTGCAGGGAATCCATCGTCTCGGCCGACTTGGTGTCATCGGTGACATCCTCCAGCAGAAGTTCTTTAAACTGCCCGGCGATGAATCGGTTGCGTTCGGAATTCCAGTCACCCCCCATTTGTTGTTTTAACGTCTCCTGCATATCGAAGAGAATGCCACAGGCGCGCTGGATCGGTTCATGCAGTCTCCCCGGAAGATTCTTGATCTTGATATCACCAGAATTGTCTTTTTGCGGGATCGCACCAACGCCGCCGGTTTGGGCGACCGATTTGCCGGGACCGAATAACGCCGCCAAGTAGGGGAATATCTTTCGATGGTCTGCTCCGAAATCCGCGAAACGGCGGGCGGTGGTATCGACAAACGCCATCATATCCAGCGGCCGGAGCATCAGGCTGTCGACGATCGCCAGGCGGAAACTGTCGCGGTCGGTGTAATCATCGCGAAAAGTGAAGTCATTCCGGGTCAAAAGCAGGTACGACAAAAGTTCATCGAACGCCGCGGCAAAAACGCTG
>JAQVRW010000286.1 GCA_028700875.1 Candidatus Zixiibacteriota bacterium
ATCCGGCAAACGATGCCCCGCGGAATTCGATCGTCACCCGGAAGACGCTGAACAACGCGAAGAACAAAGGCAGCTGCGGCAGAAGCGGCAGGCATCCCGAGAGCGGATTGGCCCCGGCCTCCTTGTACATCTTCATCACTTCTTTATTCAGCCGCTGTGGATCCTGCTTGTACTTCTCCTGCATCTCCTTCATCTTCGGGGCCAGGTCTTTCATCCGGGCCATGGCCACCACCTGCTTGCGGGTCAGGGGGTAGATGATGAGCTTGATCAGGAGGGCGAAGATCAACACCACGATGCCGTAGTTGGGGATGATCGCGTATATCTTGGGCAGCAACCAGATGATGGCGATCGAAAACGGTTTTATTATCACCCATCCCAGGGAGGTCAGGGCCTCCAGGCCGACGTTGTAGCTCTTGAGCGTCTTGTAATCGATCGGTCCGACATAGAGCGAGTACGAATCGCTGACCGTCCCCTGCGCCGGCATCGGCATCTCCAATGCGGCCGACAGCGTGCGCGTCGTGACGGATTTCCCGTCGATCGTTTCCGCCTTGGATGTTCCCCGGGCCACAAGCCCCTCGCCCGGACGCGTCCGCGGAACCATCACGGCGGTAAAATATTTGGTCCGGACGCCCGTCCAGGTGGTTTGGCCAAACAACTCCTCGTTCATGACGCCGTCTTTGAAGTCGGCCAGCTCGACATTTTTGTCGGTCATGGCGACGACCTTGAAGTAGCCGTAGTCGTCCTTGATATTCTTCTCGGTCGGGGGAGGGGTGACGCCCCACACGAGATGGTAGGAGCGTTCGAAACCGAAGTTTTCTATCCCGGCGATGGAAAAATCGAAGTCGATATCATAGCGGTCGGGATTGATGGTATATGTCTTGGTGATTATCCCGCCCCGGCCGTTGTCATAGACGAAACTGATCTTGCGCGGGGCCGCGCCCGCGGCCAGCTCCAGATCGGACTGATCGCAGGCAAAAATCAACCGGTTGGCCATGAAATTGCCGTCGGCGGTCTCGAAATCGGGAACCACCTTCACCGGGTCATCGGCTAGCACCACCTCGCCGTTCCCCTGGTAACGGTATTTCTTCAGGGTAATCTTCTTGAGTCCGCCCCCATAGTTGGAAAAGGTCAAACTGTGCAGGGGAGTGGTGATGGTAAACGGTTTCTCCGGGATGAGCGTATCCACCGGAGCGATAATCGCCGTCGTCGGGGCGGCCGTGTCGGTCGCGGTGACTGCTCCCGGAATGGGCGCCGGGACCTGTTTGACCGTTTCAACCCGGACCGTCTCGGGTGGCGTGTTCGGAACCGGCTGTTGCGATTGCGGCTGGATAAGTCCCAACCTGACGGCTATCTGATTCCAGAAAATGAGAACGAGAACCAGGATAACGACAAGAACGATCGACTTCCTGTCCACGATACCCCTCGCTTCCTGCTATTTTACGGGGTCATATCCGCCCGGAAAGAGCGGATTACACCGCAATATTCGTTTGATAGTCATCCAGCCGCCCCGCATTGCCCCATACCGGGAGACGGCTTCGAGACCATACTGGGAACAGGTCGGATAATGACGGCAGGCGATAAACCAGGCCAAAAACGGGCTGATAACCAGCCGGTAAAACCGTATCAACCCCAGCAGGATTTTCGCCGCCGGCGATTGCGCCCGGCTAATCCCATCCGAAATAGCGGTTGAAGTCGGCAATGAACAAGTCCTGCTTGATCTTGGTTTCCACCAGCGCGGCCTGGCCGACCCGGACGATATAATCGTATCCGCTCGGAATCCGCTCGCGGTTGGTGCGAATAATTTCCCGCAAAAGACGCCTGATTCGGTTCCGTCGCACGGCCGTGCCGCATTTTCGGGAGACCGCCAGGCAAAAGCGGTGTTCGGCCCCTGTCTCCTCGCCTGTCCCGGCCTCCGCCTGCGACGGCATCGGTCCCCGGTAGAAAATAAGCCGTCGGCCACGGAAGATGTCGCGTCGGGCCAGGACGGCTTTGATATCGCGCTCGTTACGGAGACGGCAGGCCGCCGGGAAGGTGTTGTCCACGTTATTTCTTACGGGCGACCTTGACGGTCAACCGTTTTCTGCCTTTAGCCCGACGGCGCGCCAGAACGTCCCGTCCGCCTTTGGTTGCCATGCGTGCGCGGAAGCCATGGTCGTTGAGCTTCTTCCGATTGGATGGCTGAAATGTCCGTTTCATCTGTCACTCTCGTTCGTTTCAGTCGTTGTCGTAATTGCCTAAAAAGCCTTTAAGTATAATCAATTCCCTCCCCAAGTCAAGCCCAAAAGCCCCCCAATTCCCCCCCGTCGCCCCGCCACTCGTTTCCGCCCTAGCTCGCTCCAGGCTTGGAAATACGGGAATTTCCACCGCACGCACGTATCTTATTATACTTTTTGCCGCAAAAGTATAATAAGACCGTCCGATGTGACACCATAGTATAATTGGCGATCGGGCGGGCGGCCCGGACGTTCATCATCGTGCGCGGTCGGATCCCCGTCCGCCGCGAAAAGCATCCCCGCCCCTCGGCATTCCTTTTTGAATTATTTTTCGATGACTATTTGCCCATCCTGAAGGCTGGGGTTCCCCGTTTCTAATCCCTTGAGACCCGGACGAACGTCCGGGCCACCCGCCGGGGGTATCTTGTAAATTGACAAACAAATTCTCTTTGAGTAAATTATGGATATTGGCAATTAGGTCAACCGGCACAGGTAAATGTCCACGTCACTATTACAGGCCGTAGGTCCCATGTTTTGAGGGCCATTTGCCATCAATATATTGCATAAACATTTTAGGCGATGGAGACAAAATGGATTCGGTGGTACTAGCATTGGAGAAGATGGTTGACCCAATTTCCAAATCGGAGTTCGCTATCTATCATTCTCGCACGCATGAAGATACGAATCAGGCAGCAAAGAGATTCCTTCATTCCACGAACGATGAGGTTCGGCTTCGCAGGGCCGACGAATACGCTGATTTTGCTCTCGCAATAGTGGATATGGAAGAAACCACTTATTTTCGACGTGCAGTGTTGCGCCGAGAACTCATCGCAGACATTGATTATCAAAAACAACGTGACCACGCCGCGCATACATTGTACAACTATTTGCTTGGATGGTACATTTTCTCTAATAACGAAGCAATGAGACAAGAAATTCAAAGGCACTTTATCCTTCGTTTGGCATCCCGCCGAGCCACTATGCCTCCCCTTGAAATTGCTAATCGTTTCGGAAATATATGGCCATTTGTCAGCTTGCTTCACGACATTGGGTATATCTTTGAAGGAAGCCTTTCACCAATGAGCACCGATACCCAAAACGAGCGAGTTCGACGAGGTGCCGCTGTGGTACATGATTACTTTCATCACCGTTTTTGGTCCGACACTCAACTTGATTCGGTGACCGTCAGAGCTCTTTTGGTTAAAAAGGCCAACATGACAATCCCCGATTTTGAGCTCAATTCCATAGCCGCAACGGGTGACCAACTTTGTACAATCGGTTCCGTGGAAATAATCCGTGCCGCAGCAAGAAACGAATTGGACAAGTTTGGGATGCGCGTTTCGCCGATTTTGACGAAAGCGAACGGGCTTTCGGGAGATGCCTTTGATCTTTGGATGGCTCATTATGCCGCTTATGACCTTGCCGGAATGGTCGATCGCATCAAGTATATGCGCGCAGCCTACAAGGCATTGATCTGGAATGGCATGCCTGGCATCGGTGTTCGTTTGCTTGACCATGGTGTATGCAGCGGACTATTGATGCTTCTACACTCAACATTCTTCTACAGGCTATACTTTGGCATCGGTGATGATGAACCATCTGACCCGCTTGAAAAACAGTTATGGCATTTTATTAAACACGAAAGCGTTCCGGAAGGCGTCGTTTATGATGCACATTGGTGGTGGACTGGCATTCTCTGGGGAACCGCTGCCGCAGCCCTTCATAACATACAACAACTCCCGAATCCATTGCATGGCTTGCGCGAACCAATCCCTGCCCTTCACTTAGAAGAAGATCCTATTACTTATCTTGGTATTCTTGTCGATATCGTACAAGAGTGGGATCGTTATTCTGTGATACCCGAACGGCGCTTATTGGGCAACCTGCCTTTACAGGGAACAGACGTTGACCTTGGATTTGATCATGGTTTGCTAGTCATCAATTATCATGACTCCGATTGCGCTGACGTTGTCAAAAAAAGTCTTGATCGAGCCCTCGATTCGTGGACAAAAATAATGCGAATAGAAGGATAGACTGACAGAACCCATGGCCCGCCCTGCCATGGCAGGGCGGGTTCCCGCCATAGATTCATAATCCCTAAAATCAACACCACTTTGATGGTAATTACGAATCCGTCCGCTTATATGTATGGATACATCCAGCACGTTCTATAGCTGCGCCTGCAAAGTTGGGTGCCTGATGGCGTCTTACTTTGCAAAATCACCATCAAACCAATCTGACCAATTCGTGGAAAACATCAAAAATAACACGCCAAACCCATTTCCCCGCAACTTCAACGCCGCCATGCCGGTACAACTAAATATCGCGGTTTTTCGGCTGCGAATCAGTAGAAGAATGCCATCGATTTACACCCCTCGCCCTCTGGGAGAGGGGCCGGGGGTGAGGGACACTCACGCTATCAATAGGGCCGTGGGGACGG
>JAQVRW010000287.1 GCA_028700875.1 Candidatus Zixiibacteriota bacterium
TAGACAGGGTCTATCCCGATGATAAGCTTGATGAAGAAGTCGACAAGCTGGTCAAGACCGTTCTTTCCTCCGGCCCGAACGCCATCACGATGGCCAAGGAATTGATCGCCAACCTGCCCCTTATGCCCCCTGACCAATTCAAACGATACACGGCCGAGATGATCGCTCGTCTGCGTAAGTCGGACGAGGGTCAGGAGGGGATGGATGCTTTCTTGAACAAACGCAAACCAAACTGGGTGATAGAATAACCATGCCACAATTGTTCGACAAAGTACTGGTTGCCAACCGTGGCGAAATCGCGGTCCGGGTGATCCGGGCCTGCCGCGCGCTGGGTATCAAGACGGTGACGGTCTATTCCACCGCCGACACCTACGCCGTGCACACGCTCATGGGGGATGAAAGTTATGAAATCGGCCCCCCTCCCCCGCTGGAATCGTATCTGAATATCGACAAGTTGATCGAGACGGCCAAGAAGGCCGGCGCGCAGGCGATTCATCCGGGGTATGGTTTTCTGGCCGAGAATCCCCGCTTCTCGCAAGCCTGCCGCGACAACGGCCTGGTCTTCATCGGGCCGTCGCCGGAATCGATATTGCTGATGGGGAACAAGGTCGAGTCGCGAATTAAAATGGCCGGCGCGGGCGTCCCGCTTATTCCCGGCATGAAAGCCGCCGGGAATCATATCGATGAATTCCGCAAGGTCGCCGATGAGGCCGGGTACCCGGTGTTGATCAAAGCCGCAGCCGGCGGCGGCGGCAAAGGGATGCGCGTGGTCAAAGATCCGGCCGATTTGCAGACGGCCGTCGATGGTGCGCGTCGCGAGGCCAAGTCCGCGTTCGGCGATGACACCGTGTATCTGGAAAAGTTTATCGTCAACCCGCGCCATATCGAGTTTCAAGTATTGGCCGACCATCATGGCAAAACGATTCACTTGTTTGAACGCGAGTGTTCGATTCAACGGCGGCATCAGAAGATTGTCGAGGAGACGCCATCGACGGCGGTCAGTCCGGAGTTGCGCAAGAAAATGGGTGATGCCGCGGTGGCGGTGGCCCAGGCGGCCGATTACACTAACGCCGGGACGGTGGAATTCTTGCTCGACCCCAAAGGGAAATTCTACTTCCTCGAAATGAACACCCGTATCCAGGTCGAACATCCGGTGACCGAATTGGTGGCCGGGGTCGATCTGGTGGCCGAACAGATTCGGATCGCCGCCGGATTTCCGATGTCGGACAGTTTCCAGAATCTGCATCAACGCGGCCACGCCATCGAATGCCGCATCTATGCCGAGGATGCCACCAACAACTTCATGCCCTCAATCGGCAAGATCGTGTTGTATCGCGAACCGACCGGGCCGGGCGTGCGGGTTGACTCCGGCATCGCCCAGGGATCGGTTGTCGGGATCGACTATGATCCGATCCTGGCCAAGCTGATCGTCTGGGGCCAGGATCGCGACACCGCCCGGGCGCGGATGATCCGCGCACTGCACGAATACAAAATTCTGGGCATCCGGCAATCCATCCGGTACCTGGCCGATATCGTGGCCCATCCAAAGTTCGCGATAGGTGAAACGTATACCGATTTCATCGAGCGCAACTTCTCCGACTGGGAGGAAAAGACCGAGGAGCATCTCGATCTGGCTCTGGCGGCGGCGGCCGCGATCAAAGCCAACGGCAAGCGTCATCATGGCGGCATCGGCGGGAAGGTCGAGGCGGCCTATAATCCCTGGCTGACGATGGGCGCCTGGCGGATAGGGGAAAAGACAAAATGATGTACGAATTTGTCTATAAAGGCGAGACCAAGACGGTTGATTTCAAGGACAACCGTATCGCGACTATCGCCGGCAGTGGTGCCAGCTTGCAGATCGAATACACCGCCGATGGTCGTCTGCTTTTGCGCGATGGGGCATCGCTCAAGGAAATCCACGCCGCGGTCAACGGGGATAAGACCTACGTGGATATCGACGGCGTCTTGTTCGAATTTGCCAAGCCATCGGATGCGATCGGGGCAGGCGGCGGAGCGGGGGCGGCGATGACCGACCCGTCGAAAGTCCTGGCGCCGATGCCGGGGAAGGTGGTCAAGATATTGGTCGGTGTCGGCGATACGGTCGAGCCGAAACAGCATTTGGTTATTGTTGAGGCGATGAAGATGGAGAACATCATTGTCGCCCACGCCAAGGGGAAGGTGAAGGCGGTCAATTACGCCGAGGGCGCCCAATGCGACACCGAAACCCCAATCGTTGAGCTGGAGCTGGAAGGATAAGCGTTTTCGCTTTGACGCTACGTTCCGGCACAACGCGGCACGCAAAATCTCTTGTAGGTCAGGTGCCCTGCGCACCTGACGATGTTCGGTGAAAATAACCAGGAACGTGGGATATCTGAATGGGAGCCGTAGGTAGAACGTTTTGGATTACCCGGGAATTCATTTTGGGCAGTTTCGTATTTATCTTGATTTTAGGATACTTATCGGCTTGCAGACCTATGGGCGAGTATTATGCTCCGTTGGATGGCACTTTTGGATTATCAAAGTCGTCACTACATACATATATCGTCAGTATCAACAATATTACGATGAGTGTAAACGTGAATTTGTCAGTACCCGAGCACGCACTGCTGACCGTAGAGATTGCCAATAATGGAGATGATAGTATAAAGTATGATCCCGCATCGCTTGAAATATCATCGTCCTTAACAGATTTCGACCAAGAGGAATTCTTTGTCGGCGCGAAGAGAATATCCAAAACCAACGTAGTCACAATCCAAAAGGGGCATTCCCAGTCGTTTAGATTTCACCAGTGGTCAACTAAAAGGTGTAAAGAATTCCCGCAACGATTGAATATATCTCTCGGCTCCTTATTGGCAAGCGATAACAAGATTGTGTCCCAATTAGGTAGAGTTCCGTTTGAATTAGAGAATAAAGATGTTTCAAACCGGTAATTCACAGCTTGCTATGGGGATACTTTGCGGGTGTCCCGGACATTTGTCCGGGTCTCAGCAATAATAGAAATAAATAGTCAGTCGCACGGGGTGTTTGACCTACGAAGCGTCAATAGACTTGCCGATGCGCTTCCCCCCACCCGGCCAAAACTCCTTGACAATCGCCCCATCTTTTGTACCTTGTGCGGCAATTGCACAATGGGGAAACTAAGTGGTAAATCCGCAGTTTGACATACATAGCATTTCCGGGCTGAGCGAAAGCGAAGCGCAGCGTCGGCTTCTGGAAGAAGGGTACAACGAACTGCCGACCGGCCGGAAACGGAATATCTTCAATATTGCCTTCGAGGTCGTTCGCGAGCCGATGTTCCTCATGCTCGTGGCCTGCGGCGCGGTGTACTTTCTGATGGGGCCGGAACATTTCGCCGATGCCATGTTGCTCTTGGGTTTCGTGTTCGTGGTCATGGGGATCACGATTTTCCAGGAACGCCGCACGGAACGCGCTCTGGAAGCCCTGCGGGATTTGTCCAGCCCCCGCGCGCTGGTTATTCGTGACGGCCAGAAGAAACGAATCGCCGGGCGCGAGGTCGCCCGGGGGGATTTCGTACTGGTCGCGGAAGGAGACAGGATTCCCGCCGACGCCGTCCTCCGGTATTCCATCAACTTGTCGGTTGATGAGTCACTGTTGACCGGCGAATCGGTCCCGGTACGCAAGACGGCTTCGGCTGAGGCCGATACCCTTGACCGTCCCGGCGGCGATGATTTGCCGTTCGTTTATTCCGGAACATTGGTCACTCACGGGCAGGGAGTCGCCGAGGTTTTGGCGACCGGTTCGAAGACGGAACTGGGGAAGATCGGCAAAGCGCTTCTGGGCGTGGCCTCGGAAGACACGCTGCTCCAGAAGGAAACCGGCCGCATCGTGCGCAACTTCGCCATCATCGGGTTGACGCTCTGCGCTCTGGTGGTCGTCATTTACGGCATCACGCGCGGCAACACGGCCATATCCTGGGAAGAAGGCTTCCTGGCCGGCATCACCATGGCCATGGCCACCCTGCCGGAGGAATTCCCGGTAGTGCTGACCATCTTCCTGGCGCTGGGCGCCTGGCGGATATCGCAGAAACGAGTCCTCACCCGCCGCATGCCGGCGATCGAAACGCTGGGAGCGGCGACAGTGCTGTGCGTGGATAAAACCGGCACCCTGACTTTGAATCAAATGTCCGTACGGCAACTGTACGCCGACGGCGAATTCTTCGACACCAAGGATACCACAGAGACGACTCTGCCGGAACATTTCCATGAGATATTGGAATATGGCGTCCTGGCCAGCAAACGGGACCCGTTCGATCCCATGGAGAAGGCGCTCAAGGAACTGGGCGTCACCTACCTGGCCCGCACGGAACACCTGCATGAAAACTGGTCGTTGATCCACGAATATCCTCTCTCGCCGGAACTGCTGGCGTTGACCCATGTCTGGCAGTCGCCCGACGGCGACAATTTCATTATCGCGGCCAAGGGCGCTCCCGAAGCGATCGCCGACTTGTGCCACATGGATCAGGCCACGATGCAGCAGTTGGCGAAACAGGTCGCCCTCATGGCCAACGAGGGGTTGCGGGTGCTGGGTGTCGCCCGGAGTTCATTCCGGCAATCGACCCTCCCCGAGGG
>JAQVRW010000288.1 GCA_028700875.1 Candidatus Zixiibacteriota bacterium
ATGAAACCGAACGGCTGGCCCGCGAACTTATCGGTCTCGGCTTGCAGCGCGTCGCCGCCCACGATATCGCCGACCTCTACGTCTTGAACACCTGCACCGTGACCGCCAAAGCCGATGCCGACTGCCGCAAGCTGATCAGCCGGGCCATGCGTACGAATAAGGATGCCGTCGTCGTCGTTGCCGGATGCTATGCCGTCGCCGAACGCGACCGCCTGACCCAACTCGATGGCGTCAGCCTTGTCATCGGCAACGAGGAGAAATCGCGCCTGTCACACATCCTCAAAGACAGATTCCCGCACCTGTTCGCTTCGCCCGAATCAACCGAAGATACGGGGGAGAGCAGCTTCATCGACTCGGCCTATCATCGCTTCGACAGCGATGCCTCGCCCAATGAACTCTCCATCAACCGGCCGATGGTCAAAATCGGCGATGGCTGCAATCAGGGATGCGCCTACTGCATCGTCCCGGCCGTGCGCGGCCCGTTGACCTCGATTCCCGCCGATAATATCGTCAATGAAATCACCCGGCTGGTTGACGCCGGATATGACGAGGCCGTCTTGACCGCCGTCCATATCGGCAAGTATGACGACTCCGGACTCACTCTGGCCGGGTTGGTCCAAAAAATCCTCGACCATACCGCCATCCGCCGCGTCCGCCTGTCGTCGCTGGAGCCGAATGAACTGGATGATGCCCTGCTTGACCTCGTGGCTCACAACCCCCGCGCCTGCCGCTACCTGCACCTGCCGCTTCAATCCGGCTCCGATCGAATCCTGCGCCTCATGCGCCGCCCGTATACACGGTCCGAATACCTTGCCGTCGTGGAGAAAGTCAAAAAGGCCGATTCCGGCATAACCATTGGGTGCGACCTCATCGTCAGCTTCCCCGGCGAAACCGATGCCGACTTCGATGCCTCATTACAAGTATTAGATTCCGGTTTCATCGATTACGGCCACATCTTTTCTTACTCAGATCGCCCCGGCACGACCGCCGCCGCCTTGCCGGGAAAACTCCCTCTATCTGTCATCAAAGACCGCAATCGCCGCGCGCGGGAAATTTCCCGCGCCAATCGCCGCCGCCAGATGGACCGCCAGATCGGCGGTATCCTCGACGTCATCTCCGAAGGCCGCCTGCAAAAGGGGAACTTCTATTGGGGTGTCAGCGACAACTACCTGAAGGTTAAAATGCCCGACAATACCGGCGGCGGCCGTCGCATCGTCCGGTTTCACCCCTTGACCCGAAAAGAAGATCATCTGGAGGGAGATATCCCAATATAGTGTCAGGCCGCATCAGGCGGTCGATCACCGCTTTATCGCCATCGCGCGATGCCCCGCCCGCCTAGAAAATTGTTCCCGGCCCCTTCGGACTTTTTTTCCAGGACATCCCCGTTCCGTCCGCCCGTCGGGTATTCCGCCCGTCCCCGTAACACGAAGTGTCATAATCGCATACACCCAATCGCCCAACCCCGGCATAGAGGTTGCTTATTGCGGATGCAGAGAACGTGTACGCATGAGGTATTAGTATGTCTGACGAGAAGAAAAAGTCGAAAGAAAACGAGATCGACAGCACGCCGATCGACGGCACGCTCGCTCCCGATACCGTGCCGGAAAAGTCGCCATTAAAGAAGATCCTGATGTACGGCGGAATCGGCCTGGTCGTGTTCGCTGTTGCCATCGGCGCCTTCTCCTTTATGATGGGCGTCTTTTCTTCTTCTCCTCAAACCGGCGACGTTTCCATCAAGCCGGCCGATTCGACCGCGGTCGCCTCGGAGCAAAAACCGATCGTCGAAGATACCTCGGATATCGACGCGCTGGAACAGAAGATATTTGGCGAAGAAAAGAATGTGCTCGCCGCCAACGACCTGGATGACATCGTTCGCATGGCCGATACGATGCCCGCCATCTCTGCCGCCGTCGATTCCTCGACCCCGGCCCCTGTGGTCGACGAAAAGACGAAATTGGAACAAGGATGGGCGGATCTGGAGCAAAAGCAGAAACAACTCGACCAGGAACGGATACAGGTCGAACAATTGATGGCCAAAAGTTCGGTCATGGAATCGTCCCGTATCACCGCTCTGGCTCGACTCTATGATGGCATGAAACCGGCCCAGGTCGTGCCGCTTATCACCAAATTGACTGATGATCAGGCGGTCCTTGTGCTGTTGAAGATGAAATCGGCCAATGCGGCCCGCGTCCTCGGGCAGTTGCCCGCGGAGGCGGGAGCCCGCCTTTCGGCCCGCATGATAACCTTAACAGAGGAGAAATAATTGATGGAGATGTGGACGCGTGACTGGAGACTGCCTCCGGGGGGGCTTCATGTATAACGCAATAACGGAACCGACCGCCAGTCCGATGGAAATGCTGATGGGACTATTCGCGGCCCGCGGGGAAAAGACCCCCGACGGCAGCGATCCGTTCAGCGTCCTCATGGGACTGCTTCCGTTGTCGGTCCCGATCACTTCTGCGATTCCGGTGAACGTCCCTGCCGGGGATACTCAACCGGCGACCGTCGTCGATGTGCCGACCGGGAAAGTCCTGCTCAGCCTGTCGGCCGATACGATGGCCGCGCTCGGTATCGACCCGGAGAGCCTCCCGGTGCAAGGGAACAGCGATCCGGTTTCCGCCGATTCACAGACGCCGATGACGCAGATTCAGGGTGAACTGACGGCAGCCGGCGACGGGACCGACGGAATCATATCGCTCAAGATCCAACCCGGGCTACAGACGACGGAAAGCGTTCAGGATGCCCTGTCGGAAAAGGGCGAGGATCAGGAAATTATCATACCGATGCACCTTCGGACGGTCGAACAGGTTGGTAAAAAGGTGGTTGTCACCGCCGATTTGTTGACAGCGGCCGGGAAGGATACGTCGGTCCGGATGCAATTGGAATTATCCGGGCCCTTGAATGGGAATCAGGGTATGGCTGGAACCTCCGGGGAAAAGGCGGGGAGCACGCTGGAACCTCAGAACAACGGTGGGTCCGGTCTTTTACCGCGACTATTGAATAATCTGGGCGCCACGCTCATGGTGATCGAGAACGTCGAAACGCCTCTGCCATCCGCCATGCCGGCGCTCCTTCCCGGGGCCGCTGTCACTCCCAAGAAAGCGGCGGTGACGAAGACTGACGGTGCTGTTACTCGTCCGGCCACGGTGCCGTCGACAACCGCTTCGCCGACGTTACAGGTCAAGGTTGACATCGCTGCTTCGGTCGAAACGCCCATGAAAGGCGTTGTGTCCGACGAGCCGATCGATCTGATCCGTCCTCAAGTTGAAGACGGCCTGGTCTCCAAAACGGAGACGGTGGATCCCCTGCAGGTCACGACCGGCAAGACGTCCGGCGCCGAACCGGTGGCGATCGATCCATCGACCGGGATCGCCCGGTCGTCGGATACCGTCCAGGAGACGCCGCAGGTGCGCTTTCATGATCTGGATTCCAAGCTCGAGCAATTGAAGAGCAATCCGGGTCAGAAGATCCGCATCCAGTTGTCGCCGGCCAATCTGGGGAAGATGGACCTGACCATCACCTCCCACCGCGGGATGGTCACCGTGACGTTGACGGTTGATTCCGGTCAAGCCAAAGAAGCGGTTCAGAAGAGCCTGCCGATTCTGGAAAGCCGTCTGGCTGCCTCCGGCATCCGGGTGAACAATTTCCAGGTAAACGCGACGCCGTCATCGAAAGGAACGCTGTTTCCCGAAGTGCATCAGTCCTTTCAACAGAACGGCTCCGCCGGCTATGGCTATCAGCGCGACCGTAATGACCGTCAACAAGCATATCCACAACCGTCCAAACAGTCTTTCGGGTCGTCCGATTTCACCTTTAATGCGGCAATGATCAACTGCCTGGCCTGAAGGAGGAAACGTAATGCTCACGCAATCTGTTCAATCGATACTCAACTCCACGTCGTCGACAACGTCGACGACCGGCACCACGTCGAGCGGCAGCGTCCTGGGCAAGGATGACTTTCTGAAACTGCTGGTCGCCAAGCTGTCGAACCAGGATCCGATGAACCCGGTTGAGGACGAGGATTTCGCGGCCCAGTTGGCCCAGTTTTCCTCGCTGGAACAGCTGTCCAACATGAATGAAAGCCTGACCCAGGACATCCAGTGGAATTACCTGCTGTCGCAAACCATTTCCAACACCATGGCCACGTCCTTGATCGGCCGAACGGTGCGGGCCGATTCCTCGCAGGTGTATCTCGAGACCAACGGATCGGCCGACCTCACGGTCAATCTGGACCGCGCGACCTCGGAATTGACCATCACTATCTGTGATTCCGACGGCAAGACGGTGCGGACGATTACCGCCGAAGGCCTGGATAAGGGCGATCATGTGTTCAATTGGGACGGCACCGACGACAGCGGCACGCAACTCGCCTCCGGGGTCTACACGGTATCGCTGTCGGCCAAAGACGGCAGCGGCAACGCGTTTACCCCCAGTTCGATCATGGAGGGAAGAGTGTCCAAGGTGGCCTACGAGGACGGCATCGCTCTGCTCAACATCAACGGCCAGAACATACCGTTGTCGTCCGTCCTGGAAGTGAAGGAAGGCTAGCCATGCTGAAGGTCTCTGCATACCGGAA
>JAQVRW010000289.1 GCA_028700875.1 Candidatus Zixiibacteriota bacterium
ATCCAGATCCCGGACTCGGCCGTCGAGGATGCCGATCTCATCCTTGCGCCCGATAAGCGATACTTCTTCCGAAGCGCCGCCGGTCATGGCCCCGAACCCGCTCAGCAGGTCGCCGCCGAGGGTCACCGCCCGGTATCCGCCGGGCAGGGCTTCGAGCGCCTGCCGGGCCGTTTCGGCCGTTTCGCAGACGACCGTTTGCCCCAGCAGAGCTGAGGCCACGCGGCCATATCGTTCATCGCAGGTCACGAGGGCATCGGCCCATCCGGTGACTCCCACTATGGCTGGGAGAGCCGGACGGGGGCCGGATTCGGGGAGCTTGTCGATAATCAAGAAGGTCGCCCGTCCGGCCTTGTTGTCTCTCAGGAAGGACACAGCGTCGCGGGCGCTGTCGTAATTCTGACACAAGATATACTGCGCGGCTTCGCCCAAGGCGGCTTCGATAGCCGCCTGCATTCCGGCATTGGGACGAACGACATCGGCCACAGCGCCGGTGATGGCCGGCCAGCGGTCGGCGACTTCGAAGATCGCGACCACGCCGCTGCCGTACCCTTCGTAATGCTCCACCATTTCCGCCAGAAGGTTCTTGCGGGCCAGCGTGGCTTCGTAACTGGAGGACAATTCCGCCTGACGATCGCGGAGGCGGTCGATTTCCGCTTCCGTTTCCGACAGATGGCGCTGCTGATCTTCGATGGCTCCTTCGGCCGTGTTGACCGCGCTGCGCAGAGCCGCAATCTGATCTTGCAGAGAAGCGATTTCCTGCCGCCGCCGGTTCTTTTCCTCGATGAGCGCATGTTTCCGGGTGTTTTGTTGTTCGATTTCCCCCTGAAGTTCGCTTACCTGCTCCTCGACGTTGGCCGAATCGGTGCGCCCCGAGGAAATCCGGCCCTCAAGGGCCACCAACCGCCCGCTCTCGTCCTCGGCCAAAGCCCGATATTGAAGATACTCGTCGTCCGCGCCTTTCTGCTTGGTCAGCGCCTGTTCCAGATTGGCGGAAACGGCCGCGATTTCCCCGCGCAATGTTTCCTGCTCGGTTTCGCTGCGGCGCTTTTCATCGACCAGTACCTCCGAACGGCGAGTCAGGGCGACGATCTCTTCCCGATTGGTGCTGACCAGCCGGGCGAGGTTCTCTTTCTTCTCCCGCCGGACCATGATGTCGCTTTCCAGTCGATGGGCTTCTTCCGACAACGCCAGGATCGTGTTTGACTGCTCGGTCAGGGTATGATCGAGGTCCGTCATGGCGGTCCGGCGCTGCTCCAATTCGGCGAACCGTGCATCAAGTTGGGATTCGGCGGCTATCTTGCGGTCTTCATGCGCCCGGACGGCCAGCGCCTGCTCTTTCTTGCGTTCCAGAAGCCGGTCGTAGCGGACGCGGGAGAGATAGAGGTTCCAGCCTTTCATCTCCTCAGAAATCTGTTTGTATCGCTCCGCCTTGTTGACCTGCCGCTTGAGGGAGGTGACATGCGTGGTCACCTCGGAAAGAATGTCTTTCAATCGCAAGAGGTCGTGCTCGGTCGCTTCCAGTTTCCGCTCGGCCGCTTTCTTGCGGTGTTTGTACTTGGTGATGCCGGCCGCTTCCTCAAACAGGAACCGCCGGTCCTCGGCCCGGTCGGACAGGATGGCGTCGATCATATCCTGCTGGATGATCGAGTAGGCGTGCGAGCCCAGGCCTGTATCGGCGAACAGGTCGGAAATATCCTTCAACCGGCAAGGGACTTTGTTCAGCAGGTATTCCGATTCCCCCGACCGGAACAGGCGGCGGGAAATGGTCAGTTCGCTGTATTGCGACGGCAGTCCGCCGTTACGATTATCGATATGAAGGGAGACTTCAGCCATTCCCAGAGGTTTCAGCGTGCGGGTGCCGGCGAAAATGACCTCTTCCATCTTGTTGCCGCGCAGGAGAGAGGTTTTTTGTTCGCCCAACACCCAGCGGAGAGCGTCCAGCAGGTTAGTTTTGCCGCAACCATTGGGGCCGACGATGCAGGTTATCCCGGAATTAAAAACAAACTGCGTCTTTTCGGGAAATGATTTAAAGCCGACCAGTTCCAGTTTCTTCAGGTACACGATAGTCTCCTTGGATCACGATGTCAGTGTCCCGGTGGTGTGCGAAAGGTGTTCCATCACTTCCAGGATGCATTCATAAATCAGGCCGCGGTCCCGGCCGTATCTGGTCTTGATTTCGAGGTTCAAATAGGGCAGGCCCAGCCGTCCGGCGGCGCCGAAACGGACCGCGTACGGATACAGCAGCAGGATGCGGGCGGCGAAGCCGTTCTCCTCGAGATTGGTATCGAAAACGTAGTCGAATTTCAGCGCCCGCAACCGGTCCAAGAACGCGTGCGAGGGAAGCCGGCTCCAGTTCAGGGCGTTGGGTTCCGGGGTGATGATCCGGATTCCCTTGGTGGGGAAAATCGATTGAATGTCGCACTCGGGCGCGGCCAGCAGATTGACCGATTCCTCGCCGAACAGCCGTATGATCTGAGGCAGAATCTGTCTGACCACGGCCAGATCGTGGAGGTTGTCCGGCAGCAAAACCAGAAGCGACCTGCCCGAAAGCTGCAGCGGCAGGGAGAGAGGGACGGAAACGACCTTTGCGGCCACCCGCGACAACGAGAATTTCGCCGCCAGGCTTCTAATGCCCATTGCCGGTTCCTTCCCTGGTCGGAGCGCCGGCGGGTGGCGCAGTCCGAGCGACGGAATCGGCGGCCATTCGGTTAAGCGCCGCGCTGTCCGGCGGCAGGAACTGCTTATAGTTCGCCTGGTTGATTTCGAGGCCGAAGATAGCCGGTCCCAGTAGCGTCAACGGCACGGTCGATTGATCGTTAACTGTGAGATTAAGCGCGGCGGAGGCATCCGCCGACAGCAGGAAGCGGTAGTCCGCCTCCCAACGTTGTTGCTCACCCAGTTCCAGACGGCGGTTGAGGACCGTGTCGCCGTCGCGAACCAGTACGACCCCCACCGACCGCCGGGGCCAAAGAACCAATACCAACTTTCCGGGGGATTGATATGGCGACGCAGGTATCACCAGCGGCGAATCGACCGCGACGCTGTCGCCGGGAATCTCGTCGGCGGCCACCTGCTGAGGGCTCTCCTCCGCGACCGTGTTCGTCTTGGCCCCGCCGCGCCAACGGATAAAGAGGACGGCCGTGACCGCCACGATCACGATGATGGCGACGAATATCAGGAAACCGCGTCCCGACGACGAGTCCGTTTTCCGGGTAACGGCCGGTTCCGGAGCGGATGCCTCCACTTCGGCGTCGCGGCCTTTCTTCTCGATCTCTTCCAAAGCGGCCGGATTTACCCCAAGATATTGGGCATAACTGCGGGCAAAGAGAAGAAAGTATGGCTTCGACGGCAACGGTTTCGGGTCACCGGCTTCCACGGCGGCCAGGTATCTCGCGGCGATCTTGGTGATGTCGGCGGCCTCTTCCAGCGTTTTCTGTTTCTCGCGCCGGGCGGCGGCCAATAAATCCCCGATTTCTTTATAGGTATCAGACATGATGTATCCAAAATTGTTCGGCGATCCGTTCTAATTCACCCATGGGCAGACCGACAACATTATCAATATTTCCCTCGATACTGTCAACTAAAAAGCGTCCCATTCCCTGGATGCCGTAGGCCCCGGCCTTGTCCAACGGTTCCCCCGTGGCGATATAGCGGGCCAGCGTTTGTTCGTCGAGATGATTGAAGGTGACGCGGCTTTCCTCGACGCCATCGTGACAGAGTTTGCGGGCGCTGTCGCAGAGAACCAGACCGGTAAACACCGAGTGGGTCTTCCCGGAGAGAAAAGTCAGCATGCGCATGGCGTCGGCGTCATCTTCCGGTTTGTTGAGAATATGCCGGTCATAGACGACAATCGTATCGCATCCCAGGTATGCCCGAACACCGTCCCTGGCCACGGATTCGACCTTGCGGCGGGCCAATTCGACCGCGAGTTCGGCTGGCGCGCAATCGACGGCGATCGACTCGTCGATATCGGGGATAATCACCTCGAACGCGATTCCGGCCTGGCGGAGAATCTCGCGCCGTCGCGGAGAACCGGAAACCAGGACCAAACCGGCCCGCTCCGCCAGCCGTCTAAGATTGGGCAGGGTCATCGTCGAGAAGGATGGTAACTGGACCGTCATTGATGATTTCCACTTCCATTTTGGCGCCGAACTGCCCCGAAGCGACGGTCAAGCCCGAACCCGCCAGAAGCTGCACGAAACGCCGATACATCGGTTCCGCCTCCGCCGGAGGCAGGGCTTCGGTAAAACTGGGCCGTCGTCCGCGACGGGTGTCGCCATAGAGGGTGAACTGGGACACCGCCAGTATAGCGCCGCCGATATCGGCGACCGACCGGTTCATCTTGCCCGCCTCGTCTTCGAAGATGCGCAGTTCCAGCACCTTCCTGGCTATCTTGGCGACGGCCTCCATTTGATCACCGAGGCGGAAACCTACCAGGATAACCAACCCAGGCCCTATTTCACCGGCCACGCGGGCGACGCCGTCTTGCGGATCGATGATCGTCACTTTACCGCGCCGGACACGTTGCACGACCACTCTCATAACAGCCGGGAAGGTAGTGACTCGTCC
>JAQVRW010000290.1 GCA_028700875.1 Candidatus Zixiibacteriota bacterium
GACATTCCGAGAGGCGGCGTAATCCACGGCCGTGATCGACGTCGAATAGTTGTCGAAGCTGACGATGGCGTTGGTGCCGGCGACGGCGACGCTATCCTGGGAAAGACCCAAGGCCTTTTCCAACCGGTACGTTTCGGTGCCGGCCGAGTTCATCTTGATGGAATAGTCGCTGCCTTCGTCGGCAGTATAGAAGCGGACCTTGTCCGTGCCGGAGGCTTCGGCGCCGAGGTTGTACACACCGGTGTCGATGGTGCCGAACGCGGTCGTCAGGGCCGTGTTCATCGCTGAAACCATCGTCGACAACGCGGTATAGGTTCCGTTGGCGATAGTCACATCGGCGGTGCTGCCGGCGGAATACGCAGCCGTCACGACGGTGAAGTTCAGCGTGCCCAACGAGGCGCCGCGGGAGGTGCCGGCGGTCAGGGTGCCAAACAGACTATCGGACGGACGGGTCGAACCGGTCAGCTTCAGGGAGTACTGCGTGCCCTGGTTGACCGTCAGGAAGACCAGGTTGCCGCCGACGGTGGCAGCCTCGACCTTACCGGCCAGAGAGCTGTTGTTGCCGATGGCATTGTTCCAGGCCTGCAGCTGCGTAGCCGCCGTATCGCTGGAGGCAACCGCGATGCTGATGGTCTGGTCGCCGGTCACGGCTTCACCGTTCTCCTGATAGTTCAGGACGACGGCATACGTACCGGCCGAACCGGTGGTGGCGGTCGCCAGCGCGGCGCTGGAGGTAAACGACGCCGCCGTCTGGGCCGCGGCCACGACAAAGCCGTTACCCCAGGCATCGGTCAGATCGATCGCGCCGGTCAGTTTCTCGGCCCCATCCGAAGCCTGAAGAACGTCGACATTATGGATGCCGTCGGTCAGGTTGTACGGATCGCCGGCCACGCCGTTCAGAGACAAGCCCAGCGCTGTGGTGTTCAAGGCCGCCGTGGAATCGGCAGTCTTGGTCGCCTGGATCGAGTGCGTCCCGGTGGTCAATTCGCTGTTGAGAATGGTCACACCGGTCGAATTGGAGCTGGTGATCGTGGCAACGTTGGCCTTCGTGCCGTCGAGCAGCTTCTTGGTGCCGAACTGAGTGTTGGCGGCCACGCGATCGATGGTCTTGATCGCGTTGGTGATTTCCGCCTGATCGGCAGCCAGCTGATCGGCGTCGTTGAAGCCCTCGTTGGCCGCATGAATGGCCAATTCGCGCATCGAGCTCAACAGACTGCTGATCTCGTTCAGAGCGCCTTCGGCCGTCTGAATCATGTTAATGGAACCTTCCGAGTTCTCGATCGCCTGGTTCAAACCGGCGATCTGCGCCCGGAACTGTTCCGAAATCACCAAACCTGCCGGGTCATCACTGGCCCGGTTGATACGGTATCCGGACGACAACTTTTCCATTGAATCGGACAAAGCCGAGGTAGTCTGGCTCAAATTACGATGAGCGTTGATGGCAGCAATATTGTTGTTAATCCTGAGTGACATTTACGTAATCCTCCTTGACGTGATTACGAGACTTCCGTGCTCGCATCGTCTTCGCGGGCTATTACCGTTGCTGCCGATCCATGGCACATATCTCCGATGCCTTATGTGTAAACAACAAGCTTCTCCTGCGAGTGTCTCCTTTCCTCTACTACAGGTTAAACGCATAGATTGCACGTTAATCTCCCTTTACCGTATAAATCGGCACAACCATCCCGGACTTTACCGGCAAAGTGTATATTTCGATAATTGATTGACTTACAGCGAAACGGGACTGATCGAAGTCTCGATTTCGGCCAAGCGTTTGCGGGCGGGATGACATTCCGGGTTTAGCATCAACGCGTTCCGGAAACCAAGCGCCGCCGCCTCGGTAAATCCCTGACGCATATAGGACTCGGCTAAACGCACGACTCCGACATCGTCTCGCGGACGAAGCTGAAGGTATCGTTCATACCATTTGACCGCCTCGGCCTCATTCCCTTGAGAGACATAGAGATCGCCGATCAGAAGACTGATTTGTGCGTCCTGAGGATTCATCTTGATATACGGCAACAGGGCCGCCAACCCCCCTTCGGGATCATTCAAACGGCCCTTGGCCAACCCCATATTCCGCCAGGCCACGAGAAAATCCGGACGGGTTTGAATCACCTGTTCATATTCAGCACAGGCCCCTGGCAAATCGCCTTTCTTGAACAGGCAATTTCCAAAATTGAGGATGGCTTCGGTTTTATCCGGCGATTTTTCCAACACCTGATGATATAAACCGGCGGCTTCATCGAAAGCCCCGGCCTCAAACAGGCAATTGGCCGTCTGGAAAAGCAGATCCATATCCGAGACGCCTGCCTCCCCCGCTTTCTGCAAATCCCTGATCGCCCCCGCCGAATCTCCCAATTTGAGCCGAGTCTTCCCCAGACGCAAGATGATATGCGGATGGTCCGGCGCCAGTTCGGCCGCTTTCCGGAAGTAATCCAGCGACAGCTCTTCCCGGCCTTGCATGGCCAGCGCCTCGCCTAGACCGAACCAGGCCCAGACCGAACGGTCGTTCTGCTCCGCCTCTTTGCGGAACATTTCCTCGCTCGCGACCGGATCGCGGGCGTCGAGACACAATCGACCCAAGCGCAGATAAGTATCCAGATACGGTTCCTGCGCCTGCAGGACGCGCCGATGGCATTGGATCGCCTCGAAAACCGATTTCTCTTTTTCCGCGATCAGCCCCAATCCATACCAGGCGATATGAAGCCCGTCCAGGTAGAGAAGAATGATGTTATCGGTTTCATCGCCGGCCCGATATTTCTCGCGAGCCTCAAGATACCGGTGATAATACGCCTTGGCCTGATCCAGCCGGCCGGAGGCCAGATGGATATGCCCCAGCGTCATCATGGGATCGAGATAACCCGGTTTGGCGGCCAATGCTTCCTGACAATATTTTTCCGCTTCTTCGTATTGCTTCGTCGCGTGCAACGCCGTGGCCATCTGATGCAGACTCATCAACCGCTGGCCATGATACCGCTTGGTCCGCGACTCGGGATTCCGTATCACGCGTCCGGCATGTTCGATGATTTTCCGGCTGACCGCCTCGCTGTCGGCGTCGCGGAACCCGCGCAGCAGCTGGGCCATGTTGAAGTTGGCATAGACATCGTCGGGATTATCCGCCAGCTGTTGTTCGAGCAAGGCCATGGTGCGGGCCTTTTTCTTCTCGAGGGCTTCAGGCGAAAGATCATATCCATAATGATATATCCTGGCCTGACATCGGGTCACCGGGATATCCGGCGGGACATCGAGTCGATTGTGAACGATGCCGTAATAGCGGAGATCCAGGCTGCGGCGGAACAGCCGCATGGAAGGCAAGAACGACGATATCCGGCCGGTTTCCAGCGATTTATTATAGACGGATAATGAAATGACCTGAATGTCGGGTTGATTAATGAAAAAGCGCAACGCGGCCGTCTCTTCGGCGGGCAGTTCTTCATCGGCGTCGATGATTAAAATCCAGTCTTTGGTGGCGTGCCGTATGGATTCGTTGCGGGCCGAGGAAAAGTCCCCCTGCCAGGGGTATTCGAAAACGATGCCGCCGAAATCGCGGGCGATTTCCATGGTTCGGTCCGTGGACCCGGTATCCACGACGATGATTTCGTCGGCCAGTTCCCGCACTGATTGCAGACAGCGCGGCAACAGTGCTTCCTCATTCTTGACGATCATGCAAACGGAAACAGTCGCCCTGTCTCGTGTCGGGTCGGCCATGCGGCGCAATTCCGCGGACTCAGGTGCGGCCTTCAGTCCGGCTTGAATCACCTCCCGGGCCTCGGCTGTTTTACCCTGCCGGGAGAAAAACAGCGATAGATTGATGTAACTCGAATCGAATCCGGGACAGAGCTCGATCGCTTCGCGGAACGCCGCTTCGGCCTCCTTCGGACGGGACGCCTCCAACAGCGCCACGCCATAGGCATTGAGCAGCTGATGCGCTCGGTCGAATGTCCGGTCCCATTCGCCGCAGGAGGATGAAATCTCCCGCCTTTTCGCCCACAGATCGAGATATCGTCGTCCGTGGCGCACGGCGTCGTCATACTGTTTCTGTCGAGCGGCAGTAATAGTCAGGATAAAGGGGAAATCCAGGCAGTCCGGGCAGAGCGCGTCTCCTTCCCCGGCATACCGGCTGGCCTCCTCGAAACGACCCAATTGACTGAAGGCAAAAGCCAGAAGACGGCGACTGAAGAGATATCGCTCGCGGTCGGAGGCGGTAATCCGTTCGACCAGGGGCGTCGCCATCGCCAAGGCTTTTTCGTACTGCTCCTCATCGACCAGTCGTTGGGCTTGCAGCAACCGATTGGTCAGTTCGTCGCGACAAGACACGGCAAATTCCGGCCGTTCCTGTGGGTGTTGGAATTGATTATGACAATGGCGGCGCATCGGCCGCCTTTTGGACTTTCCCGGCTTTCCTGATTTCATCCTATGTCGTTTCGCCTTATCCTATTCGCTCTTGTTTCGGCGCCCCCCGCCGGCCGGCCGCGCAGAAATGACGGTCTTCCATCGCGGTCCGCGGGAGCGGGTTCCGATCCGGAACCTCCGGCATCCATAACCGTGGCCCCAACCCGGCT
>JAQVRW010000291.1 GCA_028700875.1 Candidatus Zixiibacteriota bacterium
GTCACCTGGTTGAGCATGACAGCCAGGTACCCAAGGCGCAAAACCAGGGCCACCAGAAAAAGGAATAGAACTCCTTTTTGGATTGACCGGCGAAACAAGTTCTGAGTCAATGAATCGAGCATAATCCTCCGCGACTCTCAAAACCTATTCCGTCGAATCGATCTTCTTTCCGGGCTGGACGACCTGCCGACGGCGTAGAAGACCCATCACCAAGTGTCCGACCGTAATCACAAGAAAAGCAATCGCGATCGACCAGGCGATTTGGCCGGGGTGAAACAACCGCGACCCTTGCCAACGGGTAACGCCGATCAGGAGGGCATAATAGATATAGACGCTGCCGAGGAATATGAGCGGCCTCCATCGGCGGAGAAAGAGCATCAGGGCGAAGGCAGCCATCGTGAGCCAAAAGCCCCGGTACCGCAACGAATGTTTATGCAACCAGTCTATTTGACGAAGGAAGAAATCGCTTAACCGGGGTGTCTGAGCGCGATGCAGTTCATTTTCCTCGTTCAGGTTTTCCCAGATCAAACCCGCGTAGGTCTTGATCATCGGAAGCGGATAACGAAAAAACGTCCGGCGGGCGGCGGCGGATAAGATGCGATACTCGTCGGCACGGGTAATGACCGCGTTTCCCGTTGTCTTGATATATTCCGCGAACCACTCATCGCGGATGGCGCCTCCATCCTTATGTTCGATCTCTGATAGGGTAAGGGTGGCTACATTGGCAGGCCCTCCCGCGGTCATGAACGCCAGAAATGGCGTCCCGTGATGAACATAATTCCTCGTCATCCAACCGCCCATGATGATGAGAGCAATTAACGGCGCCAGATAGGCCTTTTTCAGGACGGCCAGTCGACCGGCGAACCATGACCGATCGCGGCCGGGACGAGGCAGAATGAACACGAGCAACAGCATAATCACCGGCCAGAACTGGCCGATGGATCGCACCAGGACGGCTGCCCCGATCGCCACTCCGGCACCGACATACCACCAATATCGGTTGTGACGCATCCCCAATAGAAAGAAGACATTGCCCAAAAGAAAGAGGAAGAAGAACAGGCAGTCGGAGAGGATGAAATTGGCCAGAGAAACGGAGGTAAAAGACAAAGCAGCCAGGTATCCGGCCAGCAGTCCGACCGATTTTGATTCCGTCAGCTCTTTGCCCAAGACATAGATCAACAGGCAGCCAACACTACTGATGATGATTTGCAGGATCAGAACCGGGTACGGCGACGTCCCGAAAAGGAAAAACAGCATTGCCAGGAAGAATCCGTAGCCGGGGCCGAATATGATCAGCGTGTCCTCGGCGATCGATCGGTCGCTGATCATTCCGTGCGCGATATTTGAATAAGCGACCGTATCCGGCGCCAGGCTCAGCAGTTTGTCGCCTCCGACCTCGCCGACCATGACAAACATGTATATCAACCGCACCGTCAGGGCGACCAACAAAAGCACGACCAAGCCTTTGTGACCGGTGATCCATTTCGATCCGACGATGATGTCCCTCCGCGTTATACATGGCATTATCATGACGGACAATAGTGTTTGTTATATAATTCGAACTCATGCGAGCGTCAAGCGAATAATTGTCCCCGGCCATTTTGCATTGACATGATATCGTCCGGTTCCTATTATGAGCCGGTTCCATCGGGAGAAATATGATGAATCGGTTTGTCGGCAGGAGCGCGCGGGTCGTCTTCTTCATGCTTGTAGCGTTGTATGCCGCCTACCTCGTAAGGTCGGTCGCCGTCAACCGAATCGATTTCCAGTGGGATTTCAAATTGTATTATCACGCCGCAGAAACCTACGCGCGCGATCTCAATCCGTATGTCGCCGGCCTTGTCCTGCTGCTGGTGATGCCGGTCAGTACTCCCCGGCCCGACGCCAAATGGATACGGACGCTGTTTGCCAATTATCCCTTGATCCTGGCCTTTGTATTCTGGGGGTTCTACATCGCGTACTTCAATGAACGGGCGGGGCGACACGCGACCAACGTTGTTCCTTCCCCGTGAACCTGGGCTACCGGATTCGGCGGCGTATCACTCGTCGGCAGATGGCGGGGTGACATCGATCGGCGGGCCGGCATAATCCTCGATCGGCTCCAGCGGCGGTTCATCGATGATCGAATGATCGTCCTTCATCCGGCAGATGACGACATACCCGCGCGCCAGGCCGGTTGCCAATACCGAGATCATGTAGCCGCAGACAACCATGAATAAGAGGAAGAACGACACCGCCAGCAGGAATGCGCCCAGCGTCGGCTCGCCGCCGTATCCCCAGCGCGACAGCGAAAATCCGAACCGCACGCCGGGAAAGAGGGAATCGACAAATTTCACCACCGGCGAATCAAGCGGCAACATATCCATCGCGGCGTTGAACATCCGTTCGATCTTTGCCCCTCCCCCCTGCACCAGCATCAGGCGCGAAAACTGCAGCGTGCGATAGAAGAAGTAGGCCATGACGAACGACGCCGCTTTCGCCAGTCCGGCGCTGATCGCCAGATACCACAGGAACCGGATCGGCTGACGGATGACAATCGAGAACAGATGCAACAGGGCATCGAACAGGTCTCTGGTTCTTTGCGCGGCGATGATAATGGGCAGAAGCACCAGACCTATACACCCCACAAAGGCGACGAACACGGTGAACAACAGGGTGAAGAAGACCGGGATGATATAGAAAACCCCGATAACCAGGTCGCCCAAAAGCGGAATCCGTCCGATCAGCCCGGCGACAACCCCCAACAGGTAGATCACGCCGACCAATATCCCCAGCGACAAATAGCCGATTATCAACGTGGGGCTTCTCCGGAAAGCCATGCGCACGGCCATCGCGGAGGAGAAGAAGATGTTTCCCCGCAGTTCCTCGAAGGTGATGGCGGCGACGGCCATGATCCCCAGCGACAGGCACAACGCCGCTAGGGCGATGCCGAGGAAGTGGAGGATGCGGGCGGCGACGGCATCGAACGGAAACAACCGCAACGGGAAGAAGCCGTACGACTGGCGGATATAATCAAAGCTGACGCCGTCGTAGAGCAGGGCCAGATAGGTGACGACCGTATAGAGCAGGTAGCCGATGACCAGGTAGAACGAGGCCGCGAAAATCTTTTTGAGCGAAAGGGCCTTCCCGGGAGCGACTACGACCGCCCGCATGTCATACTGAAACGGCTTTTTCATGATGCTTCATTTTACCCGCACGCCAAAAACAAGTCAAGGGAAATCGCGCCGGATAGTGAAGACGCGGCCGCATGCGACCGATACTAACGACAGGAGACTAGAAATGGGGGAACCGATGAAGAACCGTCGCCTGAAGTTGCCCGACAGCCTTGAATCCGGCCCGCATATCAGGATCGGCGCCCTTATTTACCTTCCGATAGCCCTAATCACCGCCTTTGCTTCCAGTTGGTTATGGTTTCAAACCGACGGCGCCATAGACGCCGATCCCGACACCCTGGCCGATATTATCGTCGTCAATTCGCCCCTGATGTTGGCAGTGATGAATCTGTTCGGTCTGGGAATCATGGTTCTCCTCTTGAGGAAATGCCGCTATTGCCAATCGGGCCCGGCGCGTCGCATTGCGGCCGCCATGGAAAAGTTGAGCAAGGGCGACGTGGGATGGAAAATCACACTGCGTAAGGGTGATGAACTCGCCCCCGTCGCCGATTCGGTGTCCAACGCCAGCCGGTCGCTGGCCGACAGGATCGTGAGATTGCAGTCCGATACCAGAGAATTGTCCGACCTCGAAGAATACGTGCAGGATTCAATCGAAAGCGACGATGGCTGCAATCGCCAGACTTTAAAGGCTCTTCGCAGGCTCAGAATCTGCACTACCCGATTGAAAACAGAGGTAGAGGACTTTCAGGTATCATTGGCCCAGTCCAAAACCAAGGGAAAGTCATTAGAAAACATGTAACACGTTGGCATGAATACGATTATGACGACAGGCGGGGGTTTGGCGTCGTTTTCCCCGGATTATGGGTAAATCAACTCTTCAGACTATAAACCATAAACCTCGGCCGCCCTCGGGCCGATGTTTTTCCGCCCCCTCCCCGCCATTAAATCTAAGATGTTGCAGGGTAATGCATTAAGCGCCATCGTTCAACATCCACTGAACGGCCGGAACACCATAATTTTGGAATAACGTTATTGACAAGAACCGGGGGGGAAATATATTGGATACACCTTCCGTGTGGTTAATGGTGTGTGAACTCTGCATGGGGGGTCACGCCCGGATATTTTATCCGGGCAAAGCTTTTGGCGGTATCGTCTAGTGGCCCAGGACGGGTGGTTCTCAGCCATCAAACCGGGGTTCGATTCCCCGTACCGCTACCAAATACCACGTTTGAGGGGAGTTCGGGAGTAAAAACCGGGACTCCCCGTTCGTATTGGCTAATCAGCATTCTATGGGATCATGGTTAAGCGCAAATTCGGGAAAGGCTTACTTGGGAACGAATCGTCCTTCGCCAAATCCCAGAATCCAAAACCGGGATTCGTCCACCCCATGCTGTTTGAGGGCTGCGTGAAGGTCCTTCTCGTGGGCATCGATGGTTTGTTCCGGATG
>JAQVRW010000292.1 GCA_028700875.1 Candidatus Zixiibacteriota bacterium
GCCCGGTTCGGTCAAGATCAACTCGGGCCGCGATGCATCCCGCTCCAATTTCTTTCGGAGTTGGCCTATATACACCCGCAGGTACTGGGTTTGCTCCACCGCATTGGGACCCCAAATCTCTTTGAGCAACTGCCTTTGCGTGACAACCCTGCCTGCATGCAATATCAGAATCCTGAGTATTTCATATTCAGTGGCGGTCAGCTTCACCACTTGACCGGCCACCCGAACCTCTCGATCGGATAGGTCCACTTCGAGGTCGCCGCTAAGAAAGATCGGTTCCGTCAGCGTCGGCTGCGTATGGCGGAGGGCCACGCGGATACGCGCCTGGAATTCGGGCGTGCTGAACGGCTTGGTGAGATAGTCATCGGCTCCGGCGTCGAGCAGAACCACCTTGTCGGTGTCAGAATCTTTAACGGTCAGCACTATCACCGGCAACGTCGACCACTCCCGCAACCGCCTCAGAACGACCAGGCCGTCAAGATCAGGCAGTCCAAGGTCAAGCACGATCAAATCAGGTCGATTCGTGGCCGCCATGACCAGACCTTCCTGACCGGAGGATGCCTCCAGAAATGTATATCCATCGGCTTCGAGGATGATCTTGAGAAACCGGCGGATGGCGGCCTCATCGTCAATGACCAGAATCCGAACGCTGTTCATTGTCCTCCCGAATCGTCAGGAACATCCGGTTGTTGTTTGTTCGGCAGGCGAATAGCGAAGACCGCTCCGCCGCCCGGCCGGTTATCCACCGTTATCGCGCCCTCATGCGCCTCGATGACGGCCCTGGTGATCGCCAGCCCGATGCCGGTGCCGCCGGCGGGGGTTCCCGGAACACGATAAAACTTGTCGAATAGATGCGGCAGGGAATCCGAGGGGATACCGGGGCCGTTGTCGGAGATCGTTAGGGTGATGGCATTATCATCGGCCCGCGCCTCGATTTCAATCGTCGTAGAAGGCGGCGTATAGGCGGCGGCGTTGATGAGGAGATTGGAAATCGCCTGTTCAAATAAGCCGAAGTCGACATAGACAAAAGGAAATTTCTGCGGTACCCTCGCGACGATGGTGTGATTCGCCAGGGCATCCCGATGCTGCCCCACGGCACGGGCGATAAGATCATTAATGTCGTGCCAATCTCGCTTCAGGCTCAAGACACCGGAGCTCAAACGCGACATGTCGAGCAAATTGGAAACAACCCGGTTCAGCCGCTCGGCGTTGCCGGTCAACTCCCGCAATAACTTGTCGCGGTTTTCCACGTTGGCGATGATGCCATTATCCTGAAGGGCCGTGGCGGAGCCGATGATGGCCGTCAGCGGCGTACGAATCTCATGGGAAATCGAGTTGAGGATTGTCTGGTAGAGCCGTTCCGATTCTGCCAGACGTTCGGCCTGCCGCGCACGTTCCTGAAGTAGTTCCCGTTCCATCGACATAGCCAGTTGCCGGGCGACCGTCGCGAGAAGGTTATCCTCTTCCTGTAACAGGCGCTTTGCAGTGTCGGGATGAAAGGCCAGTATCCCCACTGTTTCGGCGGTTCCCTTAAGGGGAATGTACATGCCGGCCGCCGAAGGCAAGGTGTCCGTGGACCACCCGGCCGCCTGCCGATGCTCGAAGGCCCACTGCGCCACCGCCCATTCCTTGTCATCAGTGCACCAGGGCCGGGAAGGGAGCGTCCGCCGTTCCAACCTGCCGTCGGCGGATGATGGGACAACGGAGCATTCGCCGTTGACGACTGCTCCCAGTTTGCCGGCCACCTCGGTCATAATCGCGGTCTTATCGCGTCCCGCCGCCATCAATTGTACGATTTCATACAGCGCCCTGGTTCGTTCTTCCCGAAGACGGAGCATCCGTTCCCGTTTGCGAATACGATAGGTCAGTGTTCCGGTCGTCACAGCAGTCATCAGGTAGGCCACGCACATGGCGATATCTTCGGGTGCGGAAATCAGGATAGTACCATAGGGGGGGATGAAGAAATAGTCCCAAATCAGGGTGCTGAGGACCGCCGCAACCATAATCGGGCCGATCGAAACGAAAGACCCCAACCCCAAGATCATGAGAAGAAACAAAAACCCGACGGCCCGGTAACCGATAACGGGCAGCACCAAAGTGCTCAGGATCATTACCACGATGGTTGCCAACAGAACCGAACCATAAGCCATGCCCGCGGACTCGCCTTCAACGCGGTATTGGCGCCGCGCTTTCGACGGCGGTTTGGCATCCTGCCGCAGGACATGAACATCATAACCGCTGCTGCTTCTGACCAATCGATCCAGAACGGTGCCACCGCGGAAGGCATCGCTGAACCATCGGCGGGTCGGACGACCAACCACGAGTTGGGTGACATCTCGTTGACGGGCTATTCGATCGAGAGCTTGAGCGATGTCCGTGTCGGCGGTTGAGAGGACCTCCCCCCCCAACTCCCGTACCAACGACAGGTTCTTCGCCAGACAGGCACGATCCTGATTCGAAAGCACCAGACCGGTATCGACATATACTCCGATCCACGGGGCACCGAGCCCATAAGCCAGCCGTCGCGTGGCACGTATGAGTCCTTCCGAAAACGGGCTATGACTTACCGCCACCATCAGTCGTTCAGTCGATTTCCATCCTGCATCCGAAGTCCTGATGGTGATCATGCCCTGCAGTTCATCATCAACCTTTTCAGCTGTCAGACGCAGGGCAATCTCGCGCAGAGCGGTCAGGCGATCCTCCTGGAAAAAATTCCGCGCGGCCGACTCGGCCATATCTCCCAAATAGACCTTCCCATCAGTCAGTCGTTTGAGCAGTTCGGCCGGGGTAATATCGATCAGGACGATCTGCGATGCTCGTTCGAGGATGGAATCGGGGACGGTTTCACGAATCCTGACGCCGGTGATTGATTCCACCGACTCCTTGCGGCTCTCGATATGTTGGACATTAATAGTCGTGTAGACGTCGATGCCGGCGTCCAGCAATTCGATGACGTCGTGCCATCGTTTGGGGTGCCGTGAACCGGGGATATTGGTGTGGGCGAGTTCGTCGACAAGCACGAGACGAGGCCGGCGGGCCAGGATGACGTCGATATCCATTTCCTCAAATGCTGTCCTCCGGTAATCAATCTTTTTCCGCGGAATTATCGGCAGGCCGGTCAGAAGCGCTTCCGTTTCAAGACGGGCATGTGTATCGACGGTCCCAACGACGACATCGATCCCCTCCGTGAGACGATCCTGGGCCGCTTTCAGCATGGCATAGGTTTTCCCCACTCCGGCGGCCATGCCAAAGAATATCCTCAACCGGCCTGAGGTCGACCGAGATTGGTCTTTTCGAATTGCGGCCAAAAGATCATCCGGGTCTGGACGGATCGGTTCGGACATTACTTCCTGCCTTCCGTCAAAGAATCCAATGCCAAGTTCAGCAGCAGCACATTGATACGAGGCTCACCAAGGAGGCCGAAGGTAGGAGACTCGATGTGCTTATCAATCAGCGTAAAGATACCGGTTTTTGCCCTCTCGTCAAGATGACGGGCCTTGATAATCCGCCTGACCTGGCACTGTGCGGCGGCGGGACTAATTTCCGGGTCAAGGCCACTGGCCGAGGCGAAGAGCAAATCAACCGGAACTTCTGTATCCGTCCCGTTGGCCACCTGCAACGCCTTGCGTCTTTTCGAGATCGCTTCCTTAAGCGAATTGCTGGTTGGTCCCAGATTGCTTCCCCCGGACGGCATCGCGTCGTAGTTCGTCGCCGATGGGCGCGGCTGGAAGTACCTTGGGTTCACGAAACTCTGACCGACCAGCGTTGATCCTATCCGCCGACCATCCTTCTCAATGATACTTCCGCCGGCGCGATGCAGACAGATCAGGGTGGCCATGCCGGTTATCAGCAGGGAATAGGCCGCGCCAGTCAGAAGCGTCATGAAAAGGAAAACCTTGATTGCTTGCCTTATGGTTTTCATTGTCCTTCCTTTTCTATCCGACCCACCCCAGTGCCACAATTATGATGTCGAGCAGTTTGATTCCGGCAAACGGCGCCAAGAGCCCCCCCACTCCATATAGCATCAGGTTGTGGCGCAGCAGCAGCGAGGCGGTTTTCGCTCGGCAAGCCACCCCGCGCAGCGCCAACGGCACCAGGGCGATGATGATCAGCGCATTGAACATCAGCGCGCTCAGGATGGCGCTGTGCGGTGAATGGAGACGCATAATGTTCAGCCCCGCCAGAGGACCGTCGCCGACGCTCGATAGGGCAAATAGCGAGCCGAACATGGCCGGCAGGATGGCGAAGTACTTGGCGACATCATTGGCGATGCTGAAGGTGGTCAAGGCCCCGCGAGTGATGAGCATCTGTTTGCCGACCTCGACGATGGCCATCAGTTTGGTCGGGTTGCTGTCAAGATCAACCATGTTACCCGCCTCGCGGGCGGCCTGGGTCCCCGTGTTCATGGCCACGCCGACGTCGGCCTGCGCCAACGCCGGGGCATCATTGGTGCCGTCGCCGGTCATCGCCACCAAGTGCCCGTTCTGCTGTTCCAGACGGATACGTTCCAGCTTCGCTTCCGGCGTGGCCTGGGCCATGAAGTCATCTACCCCGGCCTC
>JAQVRW010000293.1 GCA_028700875.1 Candidatus Zixiibacteriota bacterium
AGGGGATCCCTTGGCCACGGCAAACAGCCGCACATTCAGCTCGCTGCCGGAGAGCAGATCGATCCAGGCCTGGGTATGCGAGCTTTGCCCCAGGGCGATGAAAAGTATTTTTGCTTTTCCCGGGAAGGGGTCTTTTTCAAACGGGGACGGCATGGTCGGCCTCCCGGGCTTCTTTTATCGCCCGCGCTTCCACGCCGTTTCCGGCGTTATCTATCTGAATGTCCGTCATACGGCAGGATTGCAGAATGCTCCGGATCTCTTCGGCGCTGACCAGGTGCTTGTAATGATCGGTGAGCGTGTCGTGGGTATCCAGGATCACCCATTGCCGAAGCAGCTTATTTCCCAGAGACGCGTAGGCGTCGTGGTAATCGACAACGGGCGACCATGACAGGAAACGGCGCCGGAGCCTTGGCACGCCTTTCGCATTCCTGAATCGGAAGGAAAGGGCGTGCAGCGGCCAGAGGGCCCCCACCATGAACTGGATGAAGCGCAACGAAAAATATTTGTTCTTGCCGCGCAAAAAATTCCTTATCTTGACCCGCGTGGCCGTCATGGGGTACTCATGGGTGTAATGGTCGATGAGCAGCATGCCCTTCGGCTTCAGATAGGAGCACAGCTTCTTGATCGTTTCTTTCGAGTCCGGAGTGCTTTGAATGACGCCGATGCAAACGACGATATCGAATTGCTCGGGAGCTACGGGAGCGGCGAGGATGTCCGCCTGGCAGACAAAATAATTGGCGCGGCTCCGGAAATTCTTGCAATTGGCGTCCACGGCCACGGAGAGGTCGATGGCGAACACGCTGGCTCCCGCGTCGAGCATAACCTCTGTAAAGCGGCCGGCGCCGCAACCGGCTTCGAGCACGTTTTTCCCCTTGAATGCGTCCAGGGACCCGCCGGCGATCCGGGTCAAGCGCTCCTTTGAGATCGGGAGGCCCGTATGGGAGTCCAATTGGGTCCTGCGGAAGGCATTCCATTGCAGGCCGAATGACGACGCATAATTTTCCAGGGGGACAAAACGCGGGATCTGGTTTTTTACCGCGAACAGGCAACCCGAATCGCAGCGGTACGCCGCCCGGTCAGGAAGCAAGTGCAGCGTTGAGCCATGCTGCGGGCAGTGGAGCGGGATGAAGCTATTCATGGGTGGGGTTGATTTTTTGCGCCTGAAAAAACCGATCCGCCTCCTATCTTAACCGAACGCGATCGGCCAAAAAACGCAGAGTAAGCAATGGATTCATTAAAAAGATACGCCAGAGCAAATACCAGGTTTTCGGCTTTTTTAAAAAGGGGCTGATGATCGCCCGTATCTTGGAGGCTGCGTCTTGCGTCATTTCATTCTTCGCTCGTCCGGATCGCATCCCGGCGCTGGTTTTGTGGAAATATTCCAGGAGCAGCCGACCTGATCGCAGGGCATCCTCCAGGGCAGGGCCGCGCTGGGTCCACACATTTCTTATCACGTCCTCCGCTATCACATGACCGAGCAGCGAGGACAAATGCTTTTGGATGATCTTTATTCCGCATTCAAACTGCTCGCTGCGATGAGCTTGGCTTACCTGCCCGGGGTGCTGACGAAGGAGCATCAGGATGTCGGAGAGGTTGGCCAGCCGGTTCCCGGCGCTCAGCCTCCACCACAGGTCATAATCCTGGGCATGGACCAATTCTGCATCGTAGCCGCCGACCTGCCGGACCGCCGCCGCGCGCATCATCGCGCTCGGATGGGCGATCGGGTTCAGAAAGCACAATTGCCACTTGATGAGATCATTATCCGCAGGCAATTGCACATCCTGAATGGGTTTGTCCTGCTCGTCGATCAGCCGGATGCCTGTGCCCAGAACAACGATATGGGGATGCTGGTCCAGGAAATGGATTTGCTTTTCAAGCCGATCCGGCAGACAGACATCATCGGCATCCATGCGGGCAATGTACTCGCCGCGGGCGGCGTTCAGGCCGGCATTCAATGATGCGGACAGTCCGGGATGATCCCGATTGACCAGTAAGCGGATGCGCGCATCGGCGTAATTTTCGATGATGGGCCGGGAGTCGTCGGCCGAGCCGTCGTCGATGATAATGAATTCAAAATCGCCGAAGGTTTGTCCCAAGACGCTGTCTATTGCCTGCCGGAGATATTTCCGGCCGTCTTTTACGGCCATGATGACGCTGGCTTTCGGATTTTGAGGCGATTTCGCTAATGGCATAAAAGTTTCTTTTGGAGTCTGCAAATGGTGATCGGGACTTTCAGTTTTTTCGTCTCAAAAAACGGAAATGATTTGCGAGTAACTTGATCTGCGCAAGCCAGTTGCTTCCAATTGGCTGCCGGCCGGCGGCGGGCTCGTTTCTGAAGATCCTTTGCCAGCGAGCGATATCTCGCTTGATCAGTTCGGCGCTCAGTTTTTCGATCTGCGCATCTGTGAGCCCCCCCTTTCCTTCGGCCGTCATTTGCGCCGAGCCGGTGAAATCATACAGCCCGTTCATGCCGGACAGGGTGGTTCGCCATTGCAGATGGTCGATGACGGTCTTGCGGGCCTGCTCGCCGATCTTTTTGCGTAGCCGCTCGTTCGCGGACAGCCTGCGGATGGCGGCGACTGCCCCGGAAACATCGTCGTGATCGATCATGATCCCGTTCTCGCCATCGCGGATGAAATCGGGCACCATGCCGACCGGAGTCGAGATGACCGGGATGCCGCAACTCATTGCTTCGATGACGGGCATGGGACCGCCTTCCACCCTGGCCGTTACTAAGTAGATGTCCAGTGAATTATAAAAATCCGGCATGCGTTCGCGGTCGATGAACGACAGGTAGTGGATCCTGTTGGCCCCGGCCGCCACCTGCTGCAGTGTATTTTCCCAGCCTGGCCCGGTGATCACAAAGTGGACCATTGACTGCAGTTCGGGCGGCATCATTTTTATGACCTTCGTGAAAATGTCAATTCCTTTTCTATCGGCACTATTGCTCGAAAATTTCCCGGCAAAACCTATGAATAAGCCATCTTGCGGCAACCCAAGAACCTTGCGGGCCGCGATCCTGTCCTTGCTGAGAAATTCATCAGTGTTAGCACCATTATAGATTTTAAATAGCTTGGCCGCGGGGACGCCGACATGCAAGATCTGGTCCCGATAGCGGTTGCACACGACCATGATGCGATCGGCGTCAAGAGTTGTCGACAATGGTTCATCTTTCATTATGTGATGGATCGAAGAGATCACCTTGATCCCGGGAACGCCGTTCCTGTCCAGAAGCGCGCGTACCATCGGGAAGTCCCATTTGCTCAGGCAATGGATGATGTTTGCCTTGCGGGCCGTGTCCAAGAACAATGACGGCTGCGCCTGGATTTCGCTGGCCGGGAAGATGACAAACCGGCAGTCCTTGGAATTCCAGCGCCGGATCTCGGTCGCCCACGTCCCCAGCACCCAGGCCATCGAATCTGGGATGAGGATGACGGTTTTTCTTGACGGGACGGACATCAGGGAGCCACGCTCCGTTTTTTTAAATAGAAGAAATGGCTCTTGGGGAAGACGCGGTCCCCGATCCGTTCCACGGTCCGTTTCAGATGCAGGATCTCGAGAAGGCGCCAGCCGCGCAGCAAGGCATTATAAAGCGCCGAGTTGCTTTCAATCGCGCCCATGGTGTGGCGGGTCTTTACCATTGACAAAAACAGCCAGTTCCACGCCCAGAAGAACTGCTTGTTTTCAACCCGGATGACGCTCCACCCGGATGCGACGAATTCCGCCAGCAATGCTTTTTTGGCGAACACGCGGAGATGGCCGCTTTTTTCGTACCATTTTTCATCGAACCAATGGCAGAGCCGCTCGCTCAGGCGGGCGGGTACGCTGACCAGCAAAATCCCGCCTGGCTTCAGGGCGCGGCGCAACTCGGCCAGCGTGCGGGCATAGTCCGGAATGTGCTCGAGGACTTCCCGGCAGACGATCACATCGAATTCCCGGTCTCGGAACGGCAGGGTCGGGGCGCCTGCCGTCAGCAGAACGGTTGCTATCGGGTATGGACCGCATGGCTCCGGCAGTTGGCCGAGTTTCCGGCCATCGATGTCGCAGGCGGTGACCCGGTACCCGCGCCGGGCGAGCTCGCAGGCCAGGGCGCCCCGGCCGCAACCGAAATCGAGCATGCGGCTCTCCGGGTTCAGGTCCAGGAGCTTCAGGTTCACGCTGGCGACATGGTCGCGATCGGCGAAATCGTAGGGCGCGCTATGCATGGTCCGCGGATTCGGAGATGGAAAACAGCAGGTGCGGGTTCAGGAAGCCGAGAGACTGGTTGCGGTTGCTGACGCGCATGGATATCTGGTCCTTGCGGACAAACACGCCGAAATGATGGTCGCGGATGTCGACGATGCAGTGGTAGATGCCCGGATTCAGGGCCTTGGGATCGATGTCCACGTGAAGCGTGCGCGTCGTTTTCGAATACAGACGGCTTTCGTGGATGGAGTTGTACGCCGTCACCTCGCTGCCATGCGGGTCAAGGAGCATGATCCCCAGATAGAAGTCGGTGTTCACCAGCGGCGGAATTTCGATGTCGACGACATGACGCTCCTCGGTGA
>JAQVRW010000294.1 GCA_028700875.1 Candidatus Zixiibacteriota bacterium
TTGAGTTTGCTTCAGGTGGCGACGACCAACTGGGACACGTTCTCTCAGATCGCGTTCAATTTCCGCCTCTCATCGGGCATCGTTATCACGGCGTTGATTTTTGCGCTGGTGATGGGTCTGGTCGGGGGCTTTTTGCCCGCCGTTCGCGCGGCAAGATTGAAGATCGTCGACTCCCTCCGCGCAGCATAGATCGACGTCGCATCATGGTCGGGAGCGAAGAGTTCCCGACGACAAGACCTACTTCGCAGTATCCCAGAGTGGCGAGGAATCAAGCAACAACCGGCGGAAACGATCCCAGCACGTGGCCGGGTCAACAACCGTTTCGCCGGAACCTTCCACGTATGCTTTCACCAAATCCTCACCGGCCGCATACGTGATGGCATAACTCCGGAAGGTCTCGAAAAACGCGATCGAAGAGGCAGCCTCCTGTGGCGTTCGAAGGCAATAATGGGTCAGCCAGGCAATCGTTTCGTCTTTGGTGGCAGAACCATCGAGGTACGCGCGGGCGGCATCGATCCAGGCATAATCGAGCCGCTTGCGCAAGGCTTGGATATCGAAATATCGTTTCACTTCGGCGGGATTGATCCCGGCGGTCGGGCAGAGAACGGTCGCCACGAATTCGGCTTGCTCCTCGGGGGAGAAAATCAACCCAGCGGCATAATTGGCCGACCCCTCATCCACCAGCGCCCCCGGATGATACAACGGCACGACTGAATATTCCATCCAGTGACGGTCGCGAAGAAGCTCTTTCTCCCGCAGGACGTTGGCCAGATGATGGCCGGGGTATCCCTCGTGGGCCACCAACCCGAACAAGCTGGTGACATACAACGGACGGCTGGTGTCGATCTGCATCAGGCCGTGAAAATTCCCCTGATACCAATTATAGCCACCCCACGGTTTCCCGCCCACATATTCGATCACAAACGTATCTCCCGGAGGAAGGGGGATATGTTCGGCGGTTTTTCGACGGCATTCGGTCAGCGCGATCTTAACCAGCGTGTCGATCTTGTCGGCCAAGATGATAAACCGGCTGCGGAAGTCGGTCATCCGGGCAGCGACATCTCCGACACCGGGAAGGAGCGTGTCGAGGCGGTTGAGGATGCTATCATAACAGGCCTTCCCGGGCGAAGGCGCAACGACTCCGTAGAGCGCCTGCGATTCTTCGTCGAACGACATCTTCTTCCCATGGAGAATTTCAATCATCGCGTCCAGAGATCGAAGTTGGCGGCGAAGGTTGCCCAGGCGGATTTGTTGAATAGTGTCGGCGGTCGGGGCAGTATCAACTGCCGTCAACAGCGCCGTTGCTTCGGCGTGCAATTCCGGGTATGGGAAAACGGCCGATGAATCGGATCTCTGCGGCTGCCATTCCGGGGGTCCGAAATAGGCGTCGAGATAATCGGTCTTATATTGATTGACGTTCAGGGCCAGCTTAACATACCGCTCGGCGATGGCATCCGGCGATACGGTCTCGCGTCCGCAACCGGTCAGAAGAGCGGCCAGGACGACTATCGGCATCAAAAGACGATTGTTCATGGACATCAATATGGTACCGGTCGCCCTGTTATCACAAGGGAAAAGACCGGGCGGATGCGGTCATCCGCCCGGAGTTGTTTTGGCAGGAGATTATTCGTACCGGAGAGCTTCGATGGGATTGAGCCTGGAGGCCTTGCGGGCCGGGTAGAAGCCGAAGAATACTCCTACCGCTCCGGAAAAGAGAAACGCCACCGCCACCGAGACAGGCGATACCAGGGTTGCCCATCCGGCAATTTTTGAGATGATGGCGGATGCCGCCAGTCCCGCGCCGACACCGATGATGCCGCCGGCGAGGCTCAGCAGGATCGACTCGACCAGGAACTGCTGGAGGATATCACGCCGCCGGGCGCCAAGCGACATCCGGAGGCCGACCTCGCGGGTCCGTTCGGTTACCGATACGAGCATGATGTTCATGATGCCGATACCACCGACCAAAAGCGACACCGAGGCGATGCTACCCAGAAGTATGGTCATGACCCGTGAGGTGGATCCGACCGCTTGGGCGATGTCGGCCTGACTGCGGATGGTGAAATCATCGTCTTCGCCCGGTTGGATACGATGCCTTTGGCGCAAAATTTCGCTGATTTGCGTATCGGCCTCGTTAATTCGCTCCTTGGTGACCGCCGACACCAGCGCCATGCGGATATAGTTGTTATTCAGCAGCTTACGTTGAACGGTCGAAAATGGGGCGACGATGAGATCATCCTGATCCTGGCCCATCCCGGTCTGTCCCCGGGCCTTCAGGGTCCCGACGACCCTAAACGGTATCTTCTGGATACGGATCATCTGGCCGACCGGGTCCTGACCGGGAAAAAGATTATCGATGACGGTTTGCCCCAGGACGCAGACCTTGTTGGCGCTACGCTCATCCTGTTCGGTGAAAAGCTCGCCGGAATTGAGCTGCCGGTCGCGAATCTTGAAATAGTCGGTGTAGCCGCCCTCAATCTCGGTGGACCAATTAAGATTCCCGACGATCACCTGGCGGTTGGCATGGGCGCTAGGGGTGATGGCTCCGACGGCGGGGGCCTGTTCGCGGATGGCCAGAATGTCATCAAGCGTCAGGGTCGTGCCCGCCCCGGCCCCGCTACGCACCCCGCCCTGCATGGTGGAGCCGGGGAAAATCATCAGGACGTTGGCCCCCAGACTGGAGATCTGGGTTTCCACGGAGGCTGTCGCCCCCTGCCCCACAGCGACCATCGCCACCACGGCGCCGACGCCGATAATGATGCCAAGCATGGTCAACAGCGCCCGCGTTTTCTGGCGCGCGAATGAGTCGACGGCGATCCGGATAGTTTCTATGATGCTCATATGCCATTACCTCCCCGGATGCGGACCACCGGGGCCGCCCCCGCGGCGGCCGCCCATTTGAGGCATGAACGGATTCGTGCCTGTGGTGGTGGTGGTGACGGCGGAGGTCCCGGTGCCGACAATCGCCTCATCGCCGGTTTTAAGGTCGGTATCCGTGATGATGACATAACGGCTGTCCTGGATACCCTTGATGGCTCTATGGGGCCGGAGACGACCGTCTTCGAGGGTCCAGATATGGGTTATATTGGCATTGTAGGTCATCTCAGGCGGCATCCCCCCGCTGTCGCCAGCCGGGGGAGCGACTGCGCCGCTGGGAGGTTCGGCTATGTTGGAAAGATCGCTGGGGGTAAACCGGATCGCGGCTAATGGCACCCGTAACGCGCTGTCGGCGCGGGCCACTTCGACGGTCACGTTGGCGGTCATTCCCGGCATCAACTTGAGATCGGGATTGTCGACGCGGATGATCACGATATAGGTGACCACGGCTTGCGAAATCGTCGGGGACAGCCGGACCTGGCTGACCGTCCCGTCGAAGTTCTGATCGGGGTACGCATCCACGGTGAACTTGACCCGCTGTCCCTCCTTGACGCTGCCGATATCCGCCTCATCGATGCTCGCTTCCACCTGCATCTGGCGAAGGTCCTGGGCGATGGTGAACAGGGTCGGTGCCTGAAGGCTGGCCGCAACGGTCTGGCCGGGGTCAACGTCACGGGAAATGACCACGCCGCTGATCGGGGCGCGGATGGTGGAATATTGCAGGTTTACTTCGGCCCGCTGCAACGACGCTTCCGCCTGCCGGAGGGACGCCTTGGCCGATTCCAGCGTGGATGTGGCGGCATCCATATCGGCCTGGGTTCCCAGGTTGGCTTTAAACAAGCCGGCGGTGCGGTCGTAATTGCGCTGGGCTTCATTGAGCTTGGCCGTCGCGCCGTCGAGGTTGGCCTTCTGCTCATCGACCGAGGCCCGCAGGAAAGTGGAATCGAGCTGAACCAGCAACTGCCCTTCCTTGACAACGGAGTTGAAGTCGGCATAAAGCTTGTCGATGGTGCCGGAAACCTGCGATCCTACCTCCACCGTGTTGACCGCTTCCAGCGTCCCGGTAGCGGTGATCGTGACGATCACGTCGCCCCGATCCAGTTTCACGGTCTGATACACGATTTTTTCGGTCTCGGCTTTTTTAACCCAGAAATAACCGGCCACCGCAACAATCAGAACAACGAGAATGATCAACCAAACCCATGTTTTCTTTTTCATACCTTTTCTCTTTCTTCGACCATCCGACCTTCGGTGACGTCCGGGCGACGTCTGTTTTCGTATACCGGAAGATTGTCCGTGCCCGGTTACGCTTTTTTATACGTGTAAATGAAACCGTCGGCCAAGAAACTTCCCCATGCAATCGTGTAACATATTGTAACCCGTATACGCGACCGGTGGTTCCCTATGATCAAATTTCAACTTTTCACCAGCCGATGGTACCGGAGACGGCGGTTTTCGAACAGTTTTTCGCCCAATTCCCGGCTGTGCCACTCCTGGTACTCCCGGAAATTGCCGTCGAACCAGCGCAATTTCCCCTCCCCTTCAAAAACTAACAGGTGCGTGCAAATGCGGTCGAGGAAAAACCGGTCATGGCTGATAACCAGCACACATCCCTTGAAATTCAGGATTGCCTCTTCCAGCATCCGCAACGTG
>JAQVRW010000295.1 GCA_028700875.1 Candidatus Zixiibacteriota bacterium
CCGAAGTAGTCACCTACACGGTCACCGTCGCCGGCGGCATGAGCACCGCAACCGAGCACGTCGAGAACGAGGTCACGATTGCCACGATCAAACAGATCGCGGCCAAATACGGCATCAAGGAGTTCAAGGTCTCGGCAAAGACCGCGGAGACTGGGATGATGCGGCCGCTCGGTGGATCCAGTTTCCCCTACAAGGGTGATGTCCTGATCCAGGAATACAATGCCCCGAAGGAGGGAGACACGTTCACCATCACCATCGGCGCCGTCACCATCCCGATACAGGGTGCGATCACCCTCGACGACGTGAAGAACGTCGCGTTCCGGCACGGGTTCCACGAGTTTGAGGTGCGGGTCGATGATGTGTCCTCCGATCGTGACCTGTCGCCGTGCAACTTCCCGGTGACCGCCGACATCGTCATCACCCGGTACCGGCAGCCGGAAAACGACGTCTTCACCAGCCGTGCTTTGTTCACCACCGAGGGGGTTACCGGGGAATCGGACCGGTTACCGGCTCCTGTCACGGAGGAGGAACCGGTGGACGAAGACGAAGATGAGGAGTTTGATGAGGACGAAGAAGACGAAGAGAATGAGGACGAAGAAGACGAAGAGAATGAGGACGAAGAAGACGAAGAGGACGAAGAAGACGATGAGGATGCGGACGAGGACGAAGAGGTGTTCGCTGGGTCCGACGCGTCCGGGTCATACATCTTCTCATCGACTCCGGACTGCCGCACGATCATCGTCGTCGGCAAAACAGCCGTCAACATGGAACAGGTGCCCGACGCCATCACCGTGACCGCCCTCAAACAGATTGCCGTCAAGTATGGTATCAGGAATTTCAAGGTCTTTATGCAGCCGACGACGCCCGGTCCCATGCAGGCGTTGACGACCACCATGTTCCCGGTCAGTGGGAACATCGTACTGCGGGAAGAACTCTAACTATTTTTTCAGGAGCAATCGTTATGTATGCAACCGAAGTTGTGCGGAACCCGGAGACGGGATTGTTTGAGCGGATTGTTGTCTCGATCGACCGACAGATCCTGCGGAATCTGGTGATCGGGATTGGCAACAAAGACGAAGAAGAGAAATTTATGTTTGACATCCAATACGGCCACTGGTTCAAAAACCTCTCGGTCACCAACGGGGACGTGATCGATTTCGTCAACACCCTGGTCCGGGACAATGTCCTCGCGGCGGACCGGTATATCGATGGCGGCGATCCTACTGACAGCGACAACCGCTACGAGGTCACATCTGCGTTCGGATTCGATACCCTGATGCACGAAAAATATTCGGTCTACTCACAATACCTGTTGCCGGAGACCGAGTGCGAGGGGAGCAACCTCTTGATCGAAGAATGTGACGTGCTCACCGTCATTGCCAACCACGTCGGGTTGTTCACGATGTTCTTGAACATTCGAAAGGCGATGCTGATTTTAGCAACCCTGGACGAGACCGTAGACCGGTATGCCACGTCGATCTTCCCGGTCATCCGGCAGAACGACGGCTACCAGATCCTGAACGTGCTCAAAACAGTCTCGGCGGTCGAGATGCAGGTAGCCAGCCCGGACGGCACGCATCGTTACACATTCACGGCGGCCGATAAAGGGGTGGACGAGACGGTGTCCGGTGAAGAACATACGGCGATCGGTATTGTCCGGGACCAGATCAAGGCCGAGTATGAGATCAAGATCCGGGCGATGATGCGGAATTATGAGGGACAGGTCGAGAAACTGCGGTCCGACCTGAACATCGAACGCACCCAGAAATATTCGACCGCCCTCCAGTTCATCACCCGGCTCTACGAACAAGGGTGGCGGCTCACGGATGCCGGGAATCATATCATGTATCCCGGCCGTATCTATGCCGAACAGATTCTGTATGCGGGCAAACTCTATCCGGTACCAGAAGGCCTGCAGAACAAGTTCTATGTGGAAGGCATCGTGGTGCCGATCAACAACACCATCACCGGCGCCTGTGCATGCGGGTTCTATCCGCACGTGGAACGGCAGTTGACGAACGATACCACCCCCCTCTGTATCGGGGGTCTCGCTCACCAGCCGTTCGACCAGATCCTGGATCTCGTCGGGAACCTGAAGACCATCAACGTGCACTCGATGTTCGGAAACGCCGCGTCGGCCGCGATTTATTGTATGACCGGAACCCGGCCCGGTTCCTACTATGGTCAGGGTGGAAAGGTGCTGGTCAGCGACGCTTACATCGCGTCAATTCTGACCGTTGCACATGACCGGTATTTCAACTATCTCACGAATCAGGTGGCCGGCAACAGTGCTGACGCCGGTGAAGTCTTCCACGTGGATGGTGATGAGGAATGACTGAACAGGATGGTATGCTCGACCAGTTGTATGCCCGGCAGCATGTTCTGAATGTAACGCCTCCAGAACAGGTCGTCATCGTCGGATGCGGCGGCGTGGGCACCTGGGCCGCCCTCTTCCTCGCCCTGGCCGGGACGCCGAAGATCGTGTTGATCGATAGCGACGTGGTGGAGATCCATAACCTCAACCGCACCCTCTTCCGTCCCTACCATGTCGGGATGAAGAAAGTAGACGCCCTGCACGAACTGCTGCTCGACGTCCGGCCGACCATCTCCGTGGAGACGTATCCGATGCGGTCGGACGCCATCCCGGCCCCGATCCGGAACGACTGGGCGTCCCATATCGTGCTCGATTGCCGGGACGAGATCTCGCCGTTGGTCGGGTATGCGGAAACCCCGGTGAACGGCGGGTATGACGGCCGGTGTATCACGCTCTCGGTCAACCCCCGGTTGAACGACATCTTTGCCGAATCCCAGTTCGTGCAGTACCGGATTACCCCGTCCTATGTGGTGCCGGCAGCCCTGATTGGCCTGTTCATGGCAAACGATCTGTGTAACGGCCATCATGCTCACGACCCCTCCCAGGAATGGGTGATCAACGTCGACCTCGCACATCTGAACGAAATCCTTCTCCGTGGGTCAAACGGAGTCATGTATGGAACGGAGTGATCACCATGAAGCGACGCGAATCCCGGATGGACCGGGACAACCCTCTGGAAAAGTTATTCGCCGGACAGCGGGCAAGACCAGCACAACAGGCAAACCCGTCATCGTTTGTCTTCACTTCGGAGACCGATACCCTGAACGTCATCGACGCCGTTGATTCGCGAAAATCGGTCGGCGTGCTGGCGATACCGCGGGGACCGATGGAGACCATTCCGCTCTTCTCGGAACCCGAGGTCGCACCGTGCCCGATACCGCAGGCTGAATACGGCGACGGGGCCGGGGAGGTGTTTCGGAGCGACCTGATCACCATCGATACCCCGGTCGTTCGGATCCCGGACCAGATCGTCGATACCTGCACGTTCATCCAGACCAAGTATCCCGGAAAAGAGTTTTCGATCTTGTGTAAAGGCGAATGGGATGCCCAGGGGTGGCGGGTGAGCAAAGCGTTCGTCATTCCCAGACAGAAGGTGGCGGCCGCCTCGGTGTATTATCAGCCGGACGAGTTGCAGCGGCTCAAGATGGAAGGATGGAACACCGTGATCCACAGCCACCCGGCCGGGGTGCAGAAGTTCAGTTATGGAGATATGAGTAACATCAACTACCATTTCCCGGCCAGCATCCTTTTCTGTGGTGGGAAGTTCACAGATTCGACGCTCAGTATCATGGTGGACGAGATGGTGAAAGTCGTCATCCGGCCGACGATCACGATCGAACGGGAGTCCACGATCACCATTGCCCAGGAGACGCTGGACGCTCAGATCGAGGTGGAAGCCCCGGTGTACACCAACTACAGCCGGTATTCCCAATATGGCCAGACGCAACGGCAGATCGATCAGTATACCCGGGCACGCAGAAAAAATGGCAAGTCGGTCGTCGACGAAGACTTAAACGACGTGTTCGATGACCCGTTCGGCGTGTGGGGCGGATTCTATTGACGGGGGAGTCAGAATGGAGACGCCGGAATATATGGTAACGAACGAGCGAGGCGACCGATATCTCAGCATAGACGCCCTGGAATTACACCACATTTGTGTCGCGTGCGCGGCAAACCGCCGGTTCATCGAACCCGGAAACACGCGCGACTGTACGATCCCGCTGGACCGGAAACACCACTGTCTGTTCGTCAAACGGTATCGCGGCAGTGCTGAATTTGCCGGGGAGATGGAGCTCGTGCTGGTCGCGGACCGGCTCTACACGATCCGGACCCGGGTGAACACCGGGGTGATCACCAAACGCGACGCACTTTGGGAATGGGGCGAAAAACGGGCGGTTGGGTATAACGACCTGCTGGTGGACGCGGAATACCAGCGAATCATCGTCGATGGTGATATATAGGGAGGGACAGCAGATGTATCTGGTACAGGTCGAAACGCGGGCGACGTGCTCGGTATGATTCTGTTCGTCAACTACCACCGGTTGAAACCGGTGGCTTGTAGAGACCGTTGTTACACGATTCTCCACAATTTAATTTGTACGAATGTTGCTCATATCCAAGCTTCACCCGTACCGGTCGGTTGACACGACCACT